>NZ_BAAAPN010000009.1:0-64923 GCF_039531165.1 Nostocoides vanveenii
GTGGGCGATCACGATCGTGGCGTCGACATCCAGCACGACCAGATCCTTCGGCAACGTGCTGTCGGCCACTCGCGCCGCCGGGAGCCCGCCCGGCAGCAACCCCCAGACCCGCGCCCTGGCCTTGGCCCGCGCCGCCGCGACCCGCTTCGCCGAGGTATCGGCCAGCTCGTCCAACGCGCGCCACACCGTCGCCGGCGACGCCACCGGCCCGAGCACCTGGTCGTGGTGACGCAGCGTGTCGATATCCGAGATCGCTTCACCACCGGCGACCAGCATCGTGGCCACATCCACCAGCACCCGGCCCCGGTCATGACCCGGGACGAAACCGCGCCGCGCCAGGGCCGTCGAGAGCGTCTCGGTCAGGCCGACCCGATCAGCAAGAAGCCGCACCGCGACGCTGCCCGCGTGGGCGACCACGCCCGACCCGTCACCCGATATCGCCAACCCGCTCGACCACGAAGTACGCTTCACCTACGGAGTGCCTTCCCGCTCAGGAACTTTGAACTGTCGTAAGTCCAAGTATCCCGTTGCAGGACAGGCACTTCCGTACTTTCACACCCCAGACACGCCGATCACCCGTGAACGATCGAGGCTAGCGTCGAAGTCAGGCGCCACACGGGCGCCGGTCATCACGTGGGGGAGTCATGAAATATGCATCATTAGTGGCGGTCGTTCTGGCCGGCCCCGCCCTTGGGCTGAGCACGGCGGCGTCCGGGATGGCGGTCGAGTCACCGGCTGCACCCGACGCCAAAGCCGGCAGCACGGAGCTGCTCTACATCGACCAGGACCGCGCGCTCCGGGCGATCGGCGGGGACGGGACGGGTGATCGAGCGGTCGGCGCGCTGACCGATGTCTACCGGGCCCAGTGGTCACCAGACGGGAAAGCGGTGGTGGTCGAGGGGAATCGCGACGGCGTCAACGCGCTCTATGTCATGTCGGCGGCCGGCACCGGCGTGCGACGGTTGACCTTCGGCCCGGCATCGGCCCTGGGTCCCGACTGGTCACCGGACGGCAAGCAGATCGCTTTCATCCGGTGTGGGACTGGCGGCCAATGCAATCTGGTGACGATCCCCGCCTCCGGCGGGGTCCCGCGCGTGGTCTCGCGACCTGGTCAGATCTCGGACCCCTACTGCTACGGCCCGGACTACGAACGCGCGGTCGCGTGGCGTCCGGACGGGCGCGCCCTCGCCGTCGGCGTCTGGTGCGATGACGACAGCGGTGGCGACTACACCGCAATCGTGTCCGCAGCAACCGGCGCGCAGATCGGCCACGTCTACGGCGACGACGTTAGCTGGTCGCCCAACGGGAAGCAGATCATCAATCATGCATGGAGCACCACGTATGACGGCGAACCGCCCGTGGTCCAGTTGCGTTCGGCCGCCGGATCGCTGATCCGGCGCGTCTCCCCTCCCTCGACCGACGCGATCGGCTGGGAGCAGCCGGTGTGGTCGCCGGACGGGCGCACGGTCGCCTACGCGAGGTCCGCCCAGGATTACGGCGCACGAAGCGCGATCGTGATCTCAGGGCTCGACGGCACCCGACCGCGCGTCCTGATGCGCGGCGCCGGGTATCCGGACAGTCCGCCCACCCCTCAGGATTGGCGCACCCGCCCCTGAGATCGCGGCGCTCGCCAGCCGAGCACGCGTCAGACGACTGGCGACGTCGGGGACCGGGACCGCAACTCCTCTAAGGTTGCGGCGCCCCGCTCTCGTCCCGGGCAATCTCGTTCTCGGCCCACTTCGGGTCGAGGTCCGGGTCGCCCACATCGGCGTCGCTGTGCGCGCGGGCCTGGGCGCTGTGCGTGATCGTCTCCAACTCGGAGACCACCTTGGCGTGGTTGTCGACGCAGAGCACGACGATGTCGCCGGGGTTGGCGCGGCCCACGCAGTGCCGGACCGCGTCGACCTCCCCGAGTACCGTCTCGATCTGCCGCACGCGCACGCCGCCCGCGGCTTGAGCGGCGCGGGCGCCCTCGACGACCAGGGCCGCGACTTCGCCGGGCTTGCGGCCGCGCAAGCGCTCGTCCTCACGGACGACGATGACATCGAAGTACTTCGCGGCGATCGCGCCAAGCTCGCGCATGTCGGCGTCGCGCCGGTCGCCTGCGGTCGCGACCATGCCGATCCGGCTGATCTTGCCCCACTCGCTGGTCGCGGCCTTCTGGTCGGCGTATTTGTCGACGAACTGGCCGAGCACCTCCATACCGGGCGCATTGTGGCAGTAGTCAACGATGACCTCGATGCCACGGACGTTGATCAGGTTCATGCGGCCGGGCGAGAGGTAGTAGTTGGTGGCGAACGTCCGCAGCCCCTGCCGGATCTCGTGCAGGCCGACGCCCGCCGCAAACGCGGCCCCCGCTGCAGCCATGGCATTGGCGACGTTGAACATGGCCGTGCCGCCGAAGGTCGAGGGCAACAGGTGGGTCCAGGCCAGTTGCATCGAGCGCTTGCCGTGCTTGATGACGATCATGTCACCGCGATCGGTCTTCTCCAGGACAACGGCCCGGCCGCCGCGCGCGAGGCGCTGATCGATGAAGCGTCGCTCGGGGGAGTCGGCCGGCCGCAGGGAGTACCAGACGATATTTCCGGCGCACCGGTTGCGCATCCGCCGCACCAGCCTGTCGTCGGCGTTCAGCACGGCAAAACCATTGCGCGGCACCGCTTCCACGACGACGGCCTTGACGTCGGCGAGTTGTTCGAGGGTGTCGATCCCCTTCATGCCGAGGTGGTCGGGCGCGACATTGGTGACAACGGCGATGTCGTTGCGGTCATACCCCAAACCCTCGCGCAGGATGCCGCCGCGGGCGACCTCCATCACGGCCAACTCGACGCGCGGGTTCTGCAACACCATCCGCGCGGACCGCGGCCCGGAGGCGTCGGACTTGATGACCAGCCGCTCATCGATGACGATGCCATCGGTCGAGGTCATCCCGACCTTCGTGCCCATGGTCTTAAAGACGTGGGCGATCATCCGGGATGTCGTCGTCTTGCCATTGGTCCCGGTCACGGCCACGATCGGCACGCGCGACGGCGAGCCGGGCGGGAAGAGCAGGTCGACCACCGGCTTGGCGATGAACTGCGGCTCCCCGACCGTGGGGTGCGTGTGCATGCGGAAGCCAGGCGCGGCATTCACCTCGCAGATCGCCCCACCGGTCTCGCGCACGGGCTGGGTGATGTCCGGGCAGATGAAGTCGATTCCCGCGACGTCCAGGCCGATCATCCGGGCGGCCTCCTCCGCGATCTCGATATTGTCCGGATGCGCATCGAAGGTCCGGTCCACGGAGATGCCGCCCGTCGACATATTGCCGGTGAGCGCGAGCTTGACCATCACACCGTTCGGCGGCACATCGGTCATCGCAAAGCCCTGCTCGCGCACCAGCTCGATCGCCGCGTCGTCCACCTTGATCCGGGTCAGCACCTTCTCGTGGCCGACGCCGCGCCGCGGGTCGGCGTTGGTGATCCGCACGAGTTCCTCGACCGTATGAGTGCCGTCCCCGACGACATGGGCAGGCACCCGTTCCGCGATGGCCTGCATGCGTCCGCCGACGATCAGGCAGCGATAGTCCTTGCCGGTGATGAAGGACTCGACGATGATCCAGCCGCGGCGCGACTCCTCTTGCGCCACAACGAAAGCCGCGCGTACGTCGTCGTCCGACATCAGGTCGAGACCGACGCCACGTCCGTGGTTGCCGTCCAGGGGCTTGACGACCACGGGGAACCCGATCCGACGGGCCGCGGCCACCGCGCCTTCGACGGTGCGGCAGGTCTCCTGCTTCGGCACCGGCAGGCCCGCCGACCCCAGGAGCTTGATCGTCATGTCCTTGTCGCTGGCGATGTCGACGGCCAGCGCACCGGTCTTGGAGGTCATCGTGGCTCGGATGCGCTGCGCGTAAACCCCCTGCCCCAGCTGCACCAGCGATGCGGAGTTGAGGCGGATGTAAGGGATATCCCGGCTGACCGCTTCCTCGAGGATCGCCGCCGTCGACGGACCGAAGGCCGTGCGCTCCGCGCTACGCAGGAAGTTCTCCAGCTCGGCCTCGAAGTCGAAGCCGTCCTCCGGTGCGATCAGGTGATTGATCAGACGCACGGCGAGCCGTCCGGCCATCAGGCCGACGCCCTCGTCGGAGTACCCGTAGACGACGTTGTAGACACCGGTGCGACCGCGCACCATCCGGGTCTTGCCCCGCCGCTGGTCGTGCCCGGCCTCCTGCTGCAACTGCAAGGCGATGTGCTCGGCGACATGGCCGAGCCAGGTGCCTTCACGCAGCCGTTCGCCGAATCCGCCCTCGTGGCCGCGGGAGCAACTGTGGCTCGCGACACCCGGCAGCATCTCGATGAGCCGGTCGGTGAATCCGGGGATCGTGTCGGTCGGATAGCCCTCCAGCACACCGAGATCCATGACCAGGTGGATGGCTGGGTCGTAAGACCAGACGTTCCCACCTCGGTAGACGCGTTCTTCGAGGATGCGCAGATCCGGTGCCAGCGGACCGGTGGGCGTGGGGCGCTCGGTGCTCATGCGTGCATACCTCTTTCGGTGGGCTGGCTAGGGACGAGAGGACGCCGCGGCCGTGACCGTGACGCCGAGATCGGGATGCTGCTCGACGAAGTCGGTGAGCATCAGCTTGGTGATGTCGAACGTCGCGCCTGCGGGAAGCGAGTGCACGATCGCACCCGACACCAAGAGCGGCGCGCCCGTGCGCGCCTCGGGCGCGTCGGTGATCGCGCGACGGCAATCCAGGACGTATGCCGCACCCCGCCCGATGACGGTCAGCTCGCGATTGTCGGTGACCTCGATCGCGGTGTCCTCGTCGATGCCGATTCCGATGAGGTTGGGCGAGGAGGCGACGATCGACATCAGGCGGCCGTAGCGCTGACGTTGGGCGAAGTGCTGGTCGACGATGACGCCGTCGAGCAGGCCGAGCCCGTGCGTGAGCTGGCTGGTGCGCTGGCGCGGCGTGACCGACTCATCACCGAGGGAGATCATGAACTCGCTCATGATCGACGCGCCGGCCGAGGTCCCGCCGACCACCGCGCCGCGCCGGTGGGCGCGCAGGATCGCCTCGCCGCACGCCGTCCCGGCGAAGATCTGACTCAGCTTGAGTTGGTTGCCGCCGCTCATGAAGACGCCGGTGGCCTCGTCCAGGGCCTGGACGAGGCTCGCGTCGTCGGCCTCGCTCCGGGTGCGGGGGTTGACGATCGCGCACCCGGTGGCGCCGAACCGGGCGAACACCTGCCCATAAGCGGCGACGACCTCGTCCTGGAAGGACGACGCGGTGGGAATTATCACGATCCGTGCGGCTTTACCCCCGGCGAGTTTGACGAAACGGCGCAGAATCTTGGCCTTGCCCACTCGATCTTCGGCGCCGCCGATGATGAGCAACTTTTGCAGGGGCACAGCCGGGGAAACCATTGCGTCAGCCTAGTGGGCGCGCGGTTGCCCGGCAGCGTCCGCCCCGGCGCGCCGACCGGTCAGGGCGTCCAGTTCTCCAGCAGCGGGATCAGGGCATCGAGCCGGGGTCCGGGCAGTGTGCGCTGAGCCTGGTCAGCGACAAGCGGCTTGGCGGCGAAGGCGACACCCAGGCCGGCGGCGGCGATCATGTCGAGATCGTTGGCGCCGTCGCCCACGGCTACCGTGGCGGACAGGGCGATGTCCTCGGCGCGGGCGAACTCCTCCAGCGCGGCCGCCTTTCCGGCTCGATCGACGATCGGACCAGCGAGGTTGCCGGTGAGGATTCCATCGCTGACTTCGAGCCGGTTGGCGCGGACATGCCGGATGCCGAGGGTGGCGGCCAGAGGATCGACGACTTCGTGAAAGCCGCCGGAGACGAGCGCCACGACGTGGCCGCGCTCAGCGGCCCAGGCCAGCAGCTCGGGAACACCCGGTGTCAAGGTCACGTCGGCACGGACCTCGTCCAGCACCGCGACCGGCAGCCCGGCCAAGGTCGCGACGCGGGCCTGGAGGCTCTCGGCGAAGTCGAGCTCGCCACGCATGGCCGCCTCGGTGACCTCGGCCACCTCGGACTCGGCGCCGGCCCGGCGCGCGATGAGTTCGATGACCTCCTGACCGATGAAGGTGGAGTCGACATCGCTGACGATCAGCAGGCGCCGGGGCAGGTCGCTCGGGGCAATCACCCCCCAACCGTATGCGTGCCCGGCCTCCACACGGAGGCCGGGCGCAGCATACGGGCACCGCAAACGTCACGGAGTGACGATCTGCTCCTTGCCGATGACGACGAGTCCGGAATCGGTGACCTCGAAACCGCGCGCGCGGTCGTGGTCGTGGTCGACGCCGATATTGGTGCCCTCGGGGATGACGACGCCCTTGTCGATGATCGCCCGGCGGATCTGGCAGCTGCGGCCGACTTCGACATCGTCCATCAGGACGGAGTCGGAGATCTCGGAGTAGCTGCGCACGCGGACCTTGGGGCTGATGACCGATCCGGTGACTCGGCCACCGGAGATGATCACGCCGGGGGAGACGATCGAGTTGAGCGCTTCGCCGAAGCGGCCGTGGTGGCCGTGGACGAACTTGGCAGGCGGCAACGGGCCGTAGCTGGTGTAGAGCGGCCAGTCGTAGTTGTAGACGTTGAAGACCGGCTGGATGCTCACGAGGTCCATGTTCGCGTCGTAGTAGGAGTCCATCGTCCCGACATCGCGCCAGTAGCCGCGGTCACGATCGGTGCTTCCGTCGACCTCGTTGTTCTTGAAGTCGTAGACGTAGCCGGCACCCTGACTGACGAAGGCGGGGACGATGTCGCCGCCCATGTCGTGCTTGCTGCCTTCGAGGTCGTGGTCCTTAGTCACGGCGTCGACGAGCACGTCGGCATCGAAGACATAGTTCCCCATCGACGCGAGCACCTCGTGGGGGGCATCGGGCAAACCGATTGCGTCCGTGGGCTTTTCGCGGAAAGCCTGGATCTTGTTGGGGTTCTCGGCGTCGACCTCGATCACGCCGAACTGGTCGGCGAGCGAGATCGGCTGGCGGATCGCCGAGACGGTGACACCCGCGCCGGTGGCGATGTGCTGGTCGACCATCTGGGAGAAGTCCATGCGGTAGACGTGATCGGCGCCGAGGACGGCGACAATGTCCGGCTTCTCGTCCTTGATCGTGTTCAGCGACTGGTAGATCGCGTCGGCACTGCCGAGGTACCAGGACTTGCCCATGCGTTGCTGCGCCGGGATGGGCGCGACATAGCCACCGAGCATCGTCGACATCCGCCACGTCTTGGTGATGTGGCGGTCGAGGCTGTGCGACTTGTATTGCGTCAGCACGACGATTTGTCGATAGCCGGAGTTGACGACATTGCTCAGGGCAAAATCGATGAGGCGATAGATCCCGCCGAAGGGGACAGCGGGTTTCGCGCGGTCAGCCGTCAGCGGCATCAGACGCTTGCCCTCGCCACCCGCGAGAACGATGACAAGAACCTTGGGGTCTTTCCCAGCAGCCATGGCACCAACCTATTGGGTGGCGGGGCCGTCGTGCGTGGGATGGTCATGGAATGTTCGGGATCACCTGTGGCAGAGCGGCGGTCGAGCTACTAGGTTTTCCATGTGCGCCTCGACATTCTCAGCAAGGAATACCCACCGACCATCTACGGCGGCGCCGGGGTCCATGTCCAAGAACTGGTTCGTGCGCTGCGCGACCGGGGCGACATGACCGTCAGGGTGCACGCCTTCGGCGGCCCGCGAGACGAGGCCGACACCTACTCGTATCCCGATCTGCCGGAACTGGCGGATGCCAACGCCGCCATTCAGACGATGGGCGTGGACCTGTCGATGGTGTCCGGCACGGCGGGCGCGGACCTGGTGCACTCGCATACGTGGTACGCCAACTTTGCGGGCCATGTGGCAAGCCTGCTCGGCGGGATGCCCCACGTCATCAGTGCGCACAGCCTGGAGCCGATGCGGCCGTGGAAGGCCGAGCAGCTCGGCGGCGGCTACCGTCTCTCGTCGTGGATCGAGAAGTCGGCGTATGAAGCCGCTGCCGCCGTCATCGCGGTCAGCGCGGGGATGCGCGAGGACGTGTTGCGCAGCTACCCATCGATCGACCCCGACAAGGTCAAGGTCGTCCACAACGGCATCGATTCGGTTCTCTGGCAACCGAATCACGATCTTGACGTCGTCAGGAAGCACGGCGTTGACCCCGACAAGCGATCGGCGATCTTTGTCGGCCGGATCACCCGGCAAAAGGGCCTGCCCTATCTCCTGCGGGCGGCCGCGGAGCTGCCGCCGGACGTCCAGTTGATCCTGTGTGCGGGCGCGCCCGACACCAAGGAGATCATGGCCGAGGTCGAGGGGCTGATGGACAACCTCAAGGCCACGCGCGAGGGCGTCATCTGGATCCCCGAGATGTTGCCGCGGGACGAAGTCACCGCGCTGCTGACCTCCTCGACGGTGTTCTTGTGTCCGTCGGTCTATGAGCCGCTCGGCATCGTCAACCTCGAAGCCATGGCGTGCGAGTTGCCCGTGGTCGCGACGGCGACGGGGGGCATCCCGGAGGTCGTCGTCGACGGTGAGACCGGCTGGCTGGTGCCCATCGAGCAGGTCCAGGACGGCACCGGCACCCCCGTCGATCCCGACAAGTTCGTGGCCGACCTGGCCGCGGCGATGAACGACGCGGTGAGCGACACCGACCGGGCGCGGGCAATGGGCCTGGCGGGCCGCAAACGCGCCGTCGACTCCTTCTCATGGGCGAGCATCGGCGACCGAACCATGGAGGTCTACCGCGAGGTCCTCGGCGCCTGACCCTAACCTCTGCTGAGTCGGCCGCGAAGCACCTGGGCCAGCGTCCGAATCGGTCAGGGGCATTCCGTCAGGGGTTGTCGAGGACCACGACCAGCGAAGCGCGAGAGGCGTCATACGTCCGGGTTTTGGCCGCGGGCAGGTCGGCCACGGTGCCCGGGGTGAAGCCGTGCTCGAGGAACCAATGCGGCGTCTGCGTGGTGAGCGCGAACAGTCGGCGATAGCCGCGCGCGCGTGCCCTCGCCCGGGCGCGCCGCAGGAGCGCGGCGGCCAGGTCGCGGCGACGATATTCCGGGTGCACGACGACGCACGCGAACTCCGCCGCATGATCGTCGGCATACTCCACGAGGGCGTTGCAGGCGATGACCATGCCGTCGCGGACGATCACCGAGAAGGTCGCGATATCGATCTCGAGTTGCTCGCGGCTGCGCGGACGCAGCACACCCTGGTCCTCCAGCGGCCGGATGAGTTCTGCGATGGCGCGCGCGTCCTCGACCGTGGCAGGCCGGATGGCGTCGTAGTCGTCGTCGGCCGCGATCATCAGCCCGGCGCCGTCGCGCGTGTAGAGCTCGCGCAACAAGGGGGAGTGGCCGGCGGTGCCGAGCAGATGCACGCGCCGCACGCCCGAACGCACCGCGGACACGCCGGCGCGCAGGCAGTTGCGGTCCTCCGCGGACAACTGCCGTTCGGTCTGCTCCTGCCCCGCGAGCGCACCCGCTTGGGTGAGCGAGAGTTGCCCCGCGTCGCCGGCATCGAGGGCCATCCGCCAAGACCCTGGTTCGGACTCCATGATGAAGATGAGCTTGTCCGCGCCCAGTCCCTTGGCAACAGCCTCAGCGATATCGGCATTGCGCAGGTTGAAGGTCTCGCCGGTGGGGGAGGAGCCGATCGGGGAGAGCAAGACGATCTGACCCAACTCGACGGCCTGGCGGATCTGCGCGATGTCGATCCGGCGAACCTCACCCGTCAGCTCGTGATTGACGCCCCCGCGCACCCCGAGCGGTTTGGCCGTCACCCACGTGCCCCCGACGACCCGCGGCTGCGACTCCTCGCGCACGGTCACACTCCGGCTGGCGGCGAGCCGGGCTTCGAGATCCATCCGCAGCACTCCGACGGCCGCCTTGACCGCCTCCATGGTGGCCGCGTCGGTGATCCGCAGATCGCCCGCAAATGCCGGTTCGACCCCCCGGATGCGCAGCTCCCTTTCGATCTGTGGGCGGGCGCCGTGCACGAGCACCAGGCGCACCCCCAGGCTCGCGAGCAACGCGATGTCACCGAGCAGTCGGTCGATGTCGTCACGCGCGCAGATCTCGCCGGGGACGACGATGACGAAGGTGCGCCCATGGTGCATATGGACGTATGGTGCGGCCCCCCGCAGCGCCGCGACGAAGGTCTCGCCGGCGACCGGTCCCATCCCCGGCTGGGGGGAGGCGTTGCTCGTCACGGAGCGAGGGTAGCCGCCCGGTGTCCCCGTCCGACGGGCCGTCCCGCTGTATTACTGTCGACGCCATGAGTGACGTCCTCGCCTTCGCCGGCGTCAGTGTCGTGCGCGGTGGGAAGTTCCTCGTCCGCGAGATCGACTGGGAGGTCGAGGAGGGCCAGCGCTGGGTCGTGCTCGGGCCTAACGGTGCGGGCAAGACGACGCTGCTGCAGGTGGCGTCCGGTCGAATGCACCCCACCGCCGGCGTCGCCGGCATCCTGGGCGAAGTGCTCGGCGCGGTGGACGTCTTCGAGTTGCGCCCACGGATCGGGCTGGCCTCGGCCGCACTAGCCGAACGCATTCCCGCCGGGGAGCGAGTCAGCGATGTCGTGGTCACCGCCTCCTATGGCGTCGTCGGCCGCTGGCACGAGCGGTATGACCGCATGGACGAGGGTCGCGCGGACGAGCTGCTGGACGCGCTCGGCGCCGGCCACCTACGCGAGCGTGTCTACGGCACCCTTTCCGAGGGCGAGCGCAAGCGCGTCCAGATCGCCCGGGCGCTGATGACCGATCCGGAGTTGCTCCTGCTGGACGAGCCCGGCGCCGGGCTCGACCTTGGTGGCCGCGAGGATCTGGTCGCGCGGCTCGGGCAACTCGCCGGCGACATCGAAGCACCGGCGCTGGTCCTGATCACTCACCACGTCGAGGAAATCCCGCCGAACTTCACCGACGTCCTTCTGCTCCGTGACGGCGAGGTGGTCGCGCAGGGCCCGATCGAGATCACTCTCACGGCGGCCAATCTGTCGGCCACCTTCGGCATGGAGTTGGTCCTGGAGCAGTACGGCGACCGATTCTCGGCGCGCTCGGCAACCGGAACGCCATCAGCCGACTGACCGTTGATGGCGACAAAGGAGAAAAGACTATGGACTGGCTGGGCGTCAACCAATGGTTGGGCTGGCTGGGTCTGGCCATCGCCCTGGGTGCCATCGAGGTCGCGACCGTCGACTTCGTCTTCGTCATGCTCGCCGGGGGCGCGCTGGCAGGCAGCCTGGCCGCCGCGTTCGGGGCGCCCTTCCCCGCAGCCGCGATCATCGCCGCCGTGGTCGGCGCCCTCCTGGTCTTCCTCGTCCGCCCGCTGGTGAAGGGCAAGTTCACCGAGGGCATCACCGACAGCGGCATCGGCTCCTCCGCCCTCGTCGGGCGCACCGCCCACGTCGTCCAGGCCGTCACCGAGCACGACGGTCGGGTCAAGCTAGGCGGCGAGATCTGGTCGGCTCGGATCGCCGCCGGCGGCCGGGTGTGCGAAGCCGGCGACGAGGTGCGCGTGATCGCCATCCATGGGGCGACGGCGATCGTCAGCGGGGAGCAGGCGATCGCCGACAGGTGAGCGAACGGCATACGGAACCATTTGTGCCGCAGGCGAATCGAAGCAGTGCAAGGGGGCGGCCACAGGGGCTGTCAACATCTGACGAGAGAGAGAAGAAGACATGGAACCAGGACTGATCGTCCTTTTCCTGTTCTTGGTTTTTGCCGTGATCGTGGTGCTGCGCACCGTCCGGATCGTGCCGCAACAGACCTCGCTGATCATCGAGCGGCTCGGTCGCTATTCGCGCACGCTCGAAGGCGGGATCCACTTCCTGGTGCCCTTCGTTGACAAGGTGCGCGCCAATATCGACCTGCGTGAGCAGGTCGTCAGCTTCCCGCCGCAGCCGGTCATCACCAGCGACAACCTCGTCGTCAATATCGACACCGTCATCTACTACTCGGTGATCGACGCGAAGTCTGCGGTCTACGAGATCGCCAACTTCATCCAGGGCATCGAGCAACTGACCGTCACCACATTGCGCAATGTCATCGGCTCGCTCGACCTGGAGCAGACGCTGACCAGCCGCGACCAGATCAACGGCCAGCTGCGCGGAGTGCTCGACGAGGCGACCGGCAAGTGGGGCATCCGCGTCAATCGCGTCGAACTGAAGGCCATCGACCCGCCGCACTCGGTGCAGGAGTCGATGGAGAAGCAGATGAAAGCCGAACGCGACCGCCGCGCCGCCATCCTCAACGCCGAGGGCGTCAAGGCCAGCCAGATCCTCACCGCCGAGGGTGAGAAGCAGTCGCAGATCCTGCGGGCCGAGGGTTCCGCCCAGGCCCGCGTGCTGGAAGCCCAGGGCCAGGCGCGGGCCATCCAGCAGGTCTTCGACGCGATCCACCGCGGCAAGCCGACCCAGAAGCTGCTCGCCTACCAATACCTCCAGGTGCTCCCGCAACTCGCCCGCGGCGACTCCAACAAGATGTGGATCATCCCCTCCGAGGTCACCGACGCCCTGCGCGGGATCGGTAACACTCTCGGCGGTATGACGGGCGTGCAGCCGGAGGAAGACGAGGAATGGCAGCCCGGTGACGACGACCTGGCCAACCCCTTCGCCGCCACCACGCTCGAAGACCCGGCCAAGGCGCTGGAAGAGGCGCGCGGGCAAGCCGGCCAGGTCGAGTCCGAGGCGAACCAGCACGGTGCCCCGGCGCCGCGTGTCCAGCCGCGCGTCGCCGAGAGCGAGCGAGCGCTACCCGCTCCGCCGCCGAACGCCTCCCCCATGCCGCAGTTCCCGTATGGCGAGCCGGCCCCGGCCACGACGCCGCCACCGCCCTCCGAGCCGGGTGCGCAGGGCTGATGCGCTGACTGGTGCAGAAGTTCCCCGGGTGCCCCGCAGCGCGAGCGATCACGTCTCGCCCTGCGGGGCACCCGGCTGTTCGGCCCCGGTCCTGCATAAGGTGACGTGGTGTCCATTCTCGACGCCCTGGCGATCATTGCGGCCGGGGTCGGGGCGGGGACCATCAATGCGATTGTCGGCTCGGGCTCGCTGATCACCTTCCCCACGCTGCTGCTGCTCGGCTTCCCGCCGGTCACCGCGAACATCTCCAACAACGTCGGTATGGTCGCGGGCGGCCTGAGCGCGACCTTCGGCTACCGCCGGGAGTTGGCCGGGCATGGGCGCGGGCTGGCTCGCCTGGTCCCGGTCTCGCTCGTCGGCTCGGCTGCCGGGGCGCTGCTCTTGTTGGTCCTACCGAGCGAGGCCTTCGCGGCGATCGTGCCAGTGCTGATCCTGCTCGGGCTGCTGCTCGTCGTCTTCGGGCCGCGGATCCAGGCGTGGGCGCGGTCGCGGCACGATGCCGCGGAGGCGCGGGACGCGGTGTCGTCGGTTGTCTCGTCCAACACAGGTGTGCTCGTCGGCCCGCGATCGCAACGGCTGGCCCTGCTGGCCGGCATCCTGCTCGCCGGCACCTATGGAGGCTACTTCGGCGCGGCGCAGGGCGTGATCCTCATGGGTCTGCTCAGCACCCTCGCGCACGGGAGCCTGCAGACGCTCAACGGCTACAAGAACGTCCTGGCGACGACCGCGAACCTGATCGCCGCCATCGTCTTCCTGATCGCGGCACCGGAGCACATAGAATGGTGGGTCGTGCTCTACATCGCGCTGGGCACCTTCACCGGCGGCTTGATCGGTGCGGGCGTCGGTCGACGCCTGCCGGCTCCTGTGCTGCGGGGCATCATCATCGCCGTCGGCATCGTCGGCATCGTCAAGATCGTCTTCTTCCCCTGACCCGCGAAAGTCCTTCTCCCGTATGCCGATCGAACTCACTGACCTAGGCGACTCGGCCCTGCGCGACTATGTCGGGCTGACCGACGTCGCGCTGCGCACGCGGGCGGAACCTGAGATGGGGTTGTTCATCGCCGAGTCGGAGAAGGTGATCCGGCGGGCGCTGGCCGCGGGGTATCGGCCGCGGTCGTATCTGATGGGCCGGCGCTGGCTGAGCGATCTGGTGGATCTGGTGGCCGCGGCCGAACGCGATGGTATTCCGGTCTACACCGGTGACGCAGCGACCATCGAAGCCTTGGCCGGCTTCCACCTGCACAGGGGCGCGTTGGCATCGATGGAGCGTCGACCGCTGCCCGAGCTGGATCGGGTGCTGGCCGGTGCGCGACGGGTCTTCGTGCTGGAGGACATCGTCGACCACACCAACGTCGGCGCCGCTTTCCGCAGCGCCGCCGCCCTGGGGATCGACGCCGTGCTCGTGACGCCGCAGTGCGCGGATCCGTTGTACCGCAAAGCAATTCGCGTCTCGATGGGCACGGTCTTTCAGGTCCCGTGGACACGGATCGATCCCTGGCCCGGGTCGGTCGATGCCTTGCGCGCGCTCGGCTTCACGACAGTGGCGTTGGCGTTGAGTGAACGCTCGGTCACCCTCGACGAGCTCGCCGCCGACCCGCCGGAGCGGCTTGCCCTGGTGCTCGGGACCGAGGGTGACGGACTCACAACGCGCACCCTGGCGGCCGTCGACCACACCGTGCGCATCCCGATGCGCGGCGGGGTCGACTCCCTGAATGTGGCTGCCGCCGGCGCAGTCGCGGCCTGGGCGCTGCGCGTGCCCTGAGCCCGGCGCGCGCGCCCGAGCTGACGAGGCGGCGGATTTCGGCGCGGCACGTGGGCCGGGTCCAGCATATGGGAGCGGGTAGGTCTCGCCTGATTGGTCGGGGATCTGCAGCCTGCCTGCGAGGAGGCGCCGCAAGCAGCCGCGATCCGCCCCCAAGGGTGCGCGGCGGTGTCAGGCCGACACGGGCACCACGATGATGGGCGCGGTGCTTGCTTTCGGTGCGGCTGCCCTTCTCAAACTGGTGGTCGAGGAGTTGTTCGTCGAAGCGCACGAGGGGCGCGAGTCGGTCTGGACCAGGTCTTGCCCGCGCTTCATCGTATTCGCCGCGTTCGCCGCGTTGGCGGAGTAGGGCGCTCGCCTGCTTAGGTTTCACCGCGCGAAGATGAAGTCGTGGTGCTAGCCTCTCAAGCGGTGTCACTCAGTCCGTTACAGGAGGTACACGATGAAAAGGTTCTTTGCGGGGGGGCGATCGCGGTTGCTGCCATATTTTTTCTGAGCCAACCCGCCGGTGCTGTCCTGGGAGCAGGAAAGCGGACGTTCTTCAATCAATACGGGTACACGACGACTCTGAAGGCCTATGAAGGTGGTCGGCTAGTCGCCGAGGGTCGGGGCTGGCACGGCATTGACACCGTCGCAGACCGATGGGGAAAGCAGGTTGGTTCTCGCGATCCTCGGCCGGGAGGAAGTCCCGTCAGGGGTAAGCTTAATTTGCACGTCTATTGCGATCCTATCGCTGGATGTTCCGATCGAAAGATTGAAGGTTCTCAGAACTTTTCTAGCACCTGGGTCGATGAGGCTCGCTGGAAGGACCTGGGTGTGACGCCCACCAGAAGGGGTTACACCTATGGCGAAGTGTGTCAAGACGATGCCTGGCCCGCGCCTGACGATTGTGGATATACCGCTAATGGCCCGGATCAGAACTGGTGAGCCTGCGAGGTCCAGCCAACGCATCACGGGCATCCCAAGCAATCAGATTGCGCGATGTCATGGTGCGCCGCGGATCCTTTTCTTTGCGCTGCCGCCATTGGGATGAAAGCCCGGGATTGACAGTAGTGGTCGGCCTCAACGGGGCCGGCAAAACGACTCTCCTGAAAACACTCGCAGGAATCCAACGGGTCACATCAGGTAGGGTCTCTGGAGTTGGGAATGCGGCATTTCTCCCACAAAGTGCCCAGTTGTCCTCAAGATTTCGGGTTGATGACCTCCTCACATATCTCGCCACACTTCGGGGTGTTCCGTCAGCCGAACGCGATGCCAGGGTCTCGGCCGTGGTTGATCAAACGGGGCTGAGCGAGCATCGGACGATGCGATATTCGGCGCTCTCTGGCGGATGGCAACAACGAGTCTTGCTGGCCCAATGTCTTCTAGGTGATGCGGGATGTGTGCTGCTCGACGAACCAACGTCATCGTTGGACATCGCGGCGACACGCGAACTTTGGCTGGTGCTCGCGGAACTGTCTCGGAGTCGCCCGTTCGTGGTCAGCACGCACAGCGCCAGTGTCGCCTTGGAATTCGCGGACCGCGTCGTGCCCATTCGTGACGGCGTCGTCCACGAGCCCCATGACGGCGCCCAGTTGCGGGCCGACTACGCGGCGAGCGAGCTCTCCCCGGAAGCCTATCTGCTCGACGTCCTGGGTCGGTGACTCCGCTGCGCCACCTGAGCACTCGACCCCTTGTCGTCGGGACGTGGTCAGTCCTCCTCCTGGTCCTTTCCCTGACCTTGCTGATCAATCACGCCCCGTGGATCGGCGACCCGTTGTGGGGCCAAACGACAGTTGCCCGACTCCAACTGTTGGGATACGGACTTCTCGCCGGTGCGTGTGCTTTGGATGGAGCGCGCGATGCCTCGGGGATGCGGCAATTGCTGCGGGCGCCGGATCTGATTCCACGCCACACGTGGCGGACGATCATTGCGTGGTGGCTGCCCGGTGCGGTCATCATCACGCTGGCTCACATCGGCGTCGTCATCGCCTCGTCTTTGACGGAACTCAATTTTCGAAATGAGAACTATTGGCTGCTCGTCACCCAACTCGCCGGGATTCTTGTCCCTACTTGTTTCGGTTACGCACTTGGCGCCTTAGCGGGCACCTGGGGTATTTCTATAGCCGCAGGCGTCATCTGGTTGATGGGCGTCATCGGTGAGCAGGCCGGATGGTTTACCTTGGGTGTGACTGAGTTCACGCCCGCCGGAACCTTGATGGGATACACGCCCGACGCGACATTCTTCTTCTTGCGCGGCACTTTTCTGCTCGCGTTGTCCCTCGCGACCGTGGGGATTGTCATGACTCGTGGTTGGGTGTGTTTTGTTAGCCTCTGTGTCGTGCTCACGCTATTGGCTGCAGGTCGGTCGCTCTTTGGCGATGCCGACGGCTATACGTTTGTTGAATCAAGTGATACGGTGTGCGTCGGAAAAGAGCCCGAAATCTGCGGACCTTCAGTGCTGCGTTCTCGTTTAGTGGCCGGGCAAGCTATTGCACTCGGTGCCTACGACGTCATGGCCGAGACGCTCTTGGCCAGCCCTCCGCAGAGATATGACGCGTGGTCGGCTGATGTTGACTCCAGGCACAAGCCGGCCGTCTTTCTCTTCAATCCCGCGAACATTCGGGCGCAGATCGATGCCGGGATGGTCATCGATTGGGTGGTGGCCCCGCGGTCTTGCCCCCAATGGTTTGCCTCGACGGCGCCACCACCCGAATGGTTCACGGCAGCGAGGCTGGTCCGCGGCTTCGTAGAGTCACGACTGACCGGTCGCTCGGTTGCCACTGAGTACACGCAACTCGAGCAGTTGGTTCGTGATCAGGAGCAGCGCATGAGGGTCGTGCGCGCGTCCGCGCAAGCCCTCACGAGGTGTGATTCGCGGGCTCTCCCAGTCGACGCACTCCGGCTCCTCGCATGACCCTGACACGTGCCTGGGTCTCGGATCATCAGGGACGACTGCTTGCCGGGGCCGCGCTGGTCGCCGGCCTCGCAACGCTCGGCCGGGAGCTGGAGATCGGCAATCCGCTCGGCGAAAGCTTCTTAGCCATCCGGCTAGGACAGATTCTGATGCCTGCCCTTGCAGCGAGCGCCGTCGGCGCGGTCCCGTCTTCGGCGGCAGAGTCCCTGTCACTGCGAACACCGCTGCTCTTGCGCCTGATGTGGACCGGCCTGATCGTCCTCGCCTTCCATAGCTACGCCTGGTCGGCCCGGCCGGACCATGCCTTGATGGGGACGCTATGGACGGGCGCGTTGTCTTTGTCTTTGCCGCTTGCAATCGCCCTCCTGGTCAACCGGAGCGCTGGCCTGGCAGCGGCGTGTCTCTGGGTGCCCGTGATTGTCATTTCACCCGCCTACCCGCCATTTGCGCCGTGGGCGTTGATGTCGTTCGTTCCGAGCGTCACCGGCACGGGCGTGGCACTCGGAATTGATCTGTCCGCCTTGCTGTTGGTGGCGACTAACGGTTTCGGTCGGCGACGGATTTAGCCCAGCCCGTGCTCCCGCCAACGAGTCGGTCGGCGAGCAAGTGCAGTTGGGCAGCGGGGTCGTCGGTGACGCCGCCGTGCACCGGGCCGGGTTGCACGACGGTGCTGCGGGGTGCGGCGAGCCAGCCGAAGCGTTTGCCGGGTGTCGCCAGCGTGGGCCGGCCGCGGCCGGTGACGCCACGGCATACGTCACACACCACGGTGAGGGCGGCAGCGACAGCGGCGAGGTCCAGCGTTGGGGCGAAGGCCTGCAGGCGCACCTCGTCGAGGTGGAAGGCGGCATCGAGGTAGTCGACGGCATCGGCAAAGAGCACCACACCGACGTTGACGAACTCTTCGCGATCGACGCGCGGCACGCAACGCAGGACTACGTACTGGTAGGGAATCGCGGTCACGTGGTGCCGCCCGGAAGCCACGCGGGGGAGTTGTCGAGGCGGGCGCGGAGGTGGGCGGCATACGCCTGTCGGGCGGCGCCGGGATCCGGGAGCCAGGGTGTCGGTTCGAGCCAATCGTCGGGGACGGACTCCAGGATCGTGGTCACAAGCGCGTCGGTCACGCGCGGCGCGAGTCGTTCGTGGGCCCCGCCGACCGGCCCGGCGATATCGGCGAGGACGTGCTTCGAAGCCTCGAAGGGGAGGGCGGCGAACCTGCCGGGGTCGGGTTCGCGGCGCGGCCAGCTGTGGTGGAAATAGAGCGCAGCGCCGTGGTCGATTGCCCACGTTGTGCCATGCCAGACAAGGAGATTCGGGTTTGCCCAGGTGCGGTCGACATTGGCTGTGAAGGAGTCGAGCCAGATGATGTCGGCGGCAGCTTCGGGAGTGGGAGGTCGAGAGCCGTCGTAGCCGAAGGAGCCGGGGAGGAAGTCGACGCCGAGGTTGCGTCCGACGCTGGCCGAGAGGAGATCCTGGACCTCCTCGTCGGCTTCGTACCTGGCAATCGCCGCGGGCAGGTCGATCACGACCAGGCGTGGCGTCGGGACATGGAGGGCGCGGGCGAGCTCGCCGACGATGGCTTCGGCCACCAGCACCTTCA
The DNA here is from genome assembly GCF_039531165.1 of Nostocoides vanveenii. Classification (NCBI taxonomy): domain Bacteria; kingdom Bacillati; phylum Actinomycetota; class Actinomycetes; order Micrococcales; family Intrasporangiaceae; genus Nostocoides; species Nostocoides vanveenii. The sequence goes on from NZ_BAAAPN010000009.1 coordinate 19,083, forward strand.
GGCCCTGTCCGGCGCCGCGGAACTTCGCGACATAGGTCCCGAGATCGTCGGCCTCAACGATGCCCGGCAGACTGCCGCCCTCGCGCAGGGGCGTCACGAAACGCGTGGCGCGGACCGGTTCGAGCATGGCAGAAGGGTATGCGGACTGCCCTACAGTGTGCGGACGCCCTGCCGACGCGCGGCCGCGGCGATCAGATCATCAGGAGTCATCGTGTCACGCTCAACCCCTACCTGACCTTCGACGGCAACGCCTGCGAGGCGATGGCGTTCTACGCCGCCGTCCTCGGCGGTGACCTGCGAGTCAGCACCTTCGCCGAGTTCGGTGACCCGGGCAACGAGGGTGTCATGCACGCCCAACTGCAGACGCCGGCCGGCTTCACGTCGATGGCGTCCGACATGCCGCCAGGGATGGGTGACGGGTATGTCGCGGGCACCAATATCTCGATCAGCCTCAGCGGGAACGCGAGCAATGAACTGCGCGGCTACTGGGCCGGGCTGGCCGAGGGCGGCACCGTCACGATGCCGTTGGAGAAGCAGATGTGGGGCGACGAGTTCGGGATGCTCGACGACCGCTTCGGGATCACTGGATGGGCAACATTGCCGGGGCGGCGCCCGCACAGGACTGAGGTCTGTGTTCACGGGCAAAGGGCACTGAACGGACGGAACCCGGGGCTCGTGGCGAATGCCGCGGAGTCGGGTTCCGCCGTTTGCGGGCCTGAAGGAGGGGAGATCAGGACCCGCTCGCGGCCTCGTCGAGCTTGACCAAGGTTGCCTTCATTTGGTCTTCGCTCACCAGAGGGAATTTCACCTTCTGTAGCAAAGCAGGGTCGGTAACCTTCGACCAGTCATAGGAATGACGGACAAGGGTGTGGTCCGGGCCCTCGGGGGAGAGTTCCCAGACCCATTCCCAGCCGGGCGGTTCGGTGCCAGCGGGGGCGGTCTGCCAGGCGAGCAAGGCGTTGTCGGCGTAGCCGGTGACGTGGTTGTCGGTCTGGTACTCACCGCCCATGTGGTCACCCTCCATGTTCATGGTGAAGATGTCCCCGACAGCCTTGATCCGCTGGGCGCCGGCCGTCGAGCGGATAAAGCCGGAACCGTCGAGAGCGATGTGCCGTTCCGGGTTGGAGAGGATATCGAAGACGGTGTCTGTCGAGGCGGGAATGAGACGCTCGACGGTGATTTTGGTGTCGGCCATCTCTGCACCATAAGTCAGTCCCATCGAGGACAGGGGCTAAGCGCCCAGGCGTCGTTGCGGTAGGCCACGTCGCTATGGGGCTACCAGCCTCGCACGGCCTTCACGGTGTCTATGGTGTCGGCCTGCTCGGCGCTCTTGTCGTCGCGATAGCGCAACACGCGGGCGAAGCGCAGAGCCATGCCGCCGGGGTAACGCGAGCTGCGTTGGATACCGTCGAAGGCGATCTCGACAACCTGCTCGGGGCGCACATACACGGTGTAGCTGTCGCGACTGGTCTGAAGTTCCTGGAAGCGTTCGGTCTGCCAGTCGAGCATCGCGTCGGTCATGCCTTTGAAGGTCTTGCCGAGCATGACGAAGTCGCCGGTGCGTGGATCGCGCGCTCCCAGGTGGATATTCGACAGTTTGCCCCGTCGGCGACCGCTGCCCCACTCGACGGCCAGTACGACAAGATCGAGGGTATGCCGTGGCTTCACTTTCACCCAGCCCGCGCCGCGGCGGCCCGCGGCATACGCACTGGTGGGGTCCTTGACGATGACGCCCTCGTGGCCCGCGCTGACCTGGGCGGCGAAGAACTCGGTGGCTGTGGTGGGGGAGCCGGTATGGATGCGCTCGATGCGGGCGGTGGGGGGCACGAGAGCGTCGAGCCTCTCGATTCGCTGGGTCAGGGGTTGGTCGAGCAGGTCTTCGTCGTCGATGTGGAGCAGGTCGAAGAAGCTCGTGGCAAGCGGGGTGGACGCGCGCAGCGTGGCCGGGTCCGCGCTGGAGGCGGTGCGCGAGCCGGTGACCTGGAAGGGCTCGGGACGGCCGTCGGGGCGCACGGCGACGGTTTCGCCGTCAAGGACGAGGCGCTCGGCGGGTAGGGCCCGGACGAGCTCGACGACCTCGGGCAGACGATCGGTGATCTCGTCAAGGCTCCGGGTGAAGAGCTGAACCTCGTCACCGTCTTTGTGGGCTTGCAGCCGGACGCCGTCGATCTTGCGCTCCAGCAACATCGGCGTGCCGGCGGTCATCGCCGCGGCGACGTCCGGGGCGCTGCCGGCGAGCATCGGCCGGAGCGGTCGTCCGACCTCCAGGGTGACTGCCTCGAGGGCGCTCTGTCCGCCGGACATAGCCGCCTCGGCGACCGGTCCAGCGAAGCCCGCGAGCATGACGGCGCGCTGCACCGCGGCCAGCGGGACCTCGGCGGCCTTGGCGATCGCGGCGAGCATGACGCCGTCCTGGGCGCCCTGGCGGACGCCACCGAGCATCAGGCCGCGCAGGTACTCCTGCTCGGAAGACGTTGCGCGGCTCAGCAATTCGGTGAGGATGGCCCGACGCGTGGCGCCGGATCCCTCGCCGCCGGTGGTAGCCAGCTGCTCAAACGCCGCGTCGACCTCGGCCACGGTGAGGGTGGCCTCCTGTGCTGAGTCCGGCAGGGTGGAGAGTGAGCGCCAGCCAACGCCGAGCCGGCGCTGCGGCAGGACGTTCGACAGGTAGGACGCGACGACGCCGACCTCGCCCGGCTCCGCCGCGCTCAGCGTCTCGGCCACAAACGCGACCTTCGCATTGCGCGCGGACGTGGCGACGAGATCCGCGGAGGTCTGGACGAGGCGAGCGAGCAGCATACGGTCGATTGTGTCGCGGGGCACCGACAACGGGCAGAGGAGCCAAGAAGGATCCGCCGGCTGAGCCTGCACACCCCGGTGCCGGCGAGTGCGTGCTTAGCCCCCGCGGCAGGGCGAGGCGAACTAGAGCGTGTGACGAAACCACGGAGGGACAGCGGTCCCCGCGAAGTATTGAAGCTGAGTCCCACGCTCTGCGTGGGCCGAAGGAGCGAGGGTCCCACGCTCTGCGTGGGCAAACTTCGTGGGGTGTCGTAGCGTGGGTGTGGCTCCAGACGACATCTGACTGACCGATGACATCCCCCAGCCGACCCAGACCGACCCGACCTGGCCCAAGACCCCCCGGAGGAACAATGGCCGCCGAAGGGCAAGCTGCCGTGAAAGACGGAACGGCGCCGGCCCCGGACGACCCGCGCAAGCCGCAGGCGCCGACCGAGATCAAGAAGCCCGGGTGGAAGTACACCCTCAAAGCCGCCTGGCACGAGTTCGGTCAGGATCAGTGCACGGACCTCGCCGCGGCGCTGACCTACTACTCCGTCCTCGCGGTCTTCCCCGCACTGCTCGCGCTGGTCTCGCTGCTCGGTGTCGTCGGGCAGGGGCAGTCAACCATCGACGCTCTCTTGAAGTTGCTCGACGAGGCCGGCATCGGCAATGTCGACGCCGAACTGCGCAAGGTCCTCACCAGCATGGTCAACGCAGGCGGCGCCGGTTTCGCGCTCGTCACGGGAATTCTCGGCGCCCTGTGGTCGGCGTCGGGATATGTCGGCGCTTTCGGCCGCGCGATGAACCGGATCTACCAGATCGATGAGGGCCGGCCGTTCTGGAAATTGCGCCCGATCCAGCTCGCGGTCACCGTCTTCATGGTCATCCTCGCGGCACTGGTGCTGCTTGGCTTGGTCGTCAGCGGCCCGCTGGCGCGAAGCATCGGCGATGTCATCGGCCTCGGCGACACCGCCGTGACCGCCTGGAATATCGCAAAGTGGCCGGTCATCCTGGCCATCGTCGTCGTCATGGTCGCCGTCCTCTACTACGCGACGCCGAATGTCCGCCAGCCTAAGATCCAGTGGGTCAGCATCGGTGCGGTCATCGCCATCCTTACGTGGGTGCTTGCGTCGCTGGCGTTCGGCTTCTATGTCTCCCAGTTCAGCAACTACAACAAGACCTATGGCTCGCTCGCTGGCGTCGTCGTCTTCCTCCTCTGGCTCTGGCTGACCAATCTCGCGCTGCTCTTCGGCGCCGAGGTCGATTCGGAACTCGAACGTGCCCGCCAGTTGCAGGCCGGCATCGTCGCTGAGCGCAACCTCCAACTGCCGCCCCGCGATGACACGAAGTCCAAGAAGGCGGCGGCCAAACACGAGAAGAAGGTCGCCGAGGGCCGCGAACTGCGCGAGTCATCCGGCAACAGCATTGAGCCGATCGATCCCCACCGCACCGGCGAGCTCGCCCAGGCCACGCCTGACAAGAAGGCTGCGCGTCAAGCGGCAGCAGCCGAGCCCGGCGGCCTCGACTCGGCCGCCCGGCCACCTATCGCAGACCGGCCCGCGACCCCGGAGGAGCAACCCGTCACGACGGTCGGCTTCGTCGGGATGATCGGTCTCGTCCTCATGCGGGTCCTCGCGAGACGCAAGAAGGCAATGGCCCGCGCGCGATAGGAGGCGAAGCCGTCACGATGTGTCCGAGGGGGGACTTGAACCCCCATCCCCGTGAGGGGACTAGCACCTCAAGCTAGCGCGTCTGCCAATTCCGCCACCCGGACGAGGTATCGGCGTGACGCCCAGGAGCGCCGCACCGAGGGGAGAGACTAGCACGCCGGCCGGGGCCTACCCAATCGCGGGCGCCTCCCGCGTCCTGCCAGCACGCCGTGATCGTTGCCTCATCGGGAATGGCCCGCGGATCACCGGAATTCCCCGCGTGCGGCACACTGGCGCCGTGCTGCACCTGCGCGTGACCACGCCTACCGAACTGACCCCCGGTGTGCTCGACGTGGTCAACGGCCATCCGTATGTCAGCGCGGTCGGCTTCCACCGTGGTGCAGCGCTGCGGCCCCTGGGCGACATCGTCACCGCCGATGTGGCGCGCGAAGGTGCCAACGAGATCCTCGACGCGCTGCGCGACCTAGGCGTGCACAAGTACGGCACCGTCCACATCGAGGAAGTCGGGACCTGGCTCTCGCACGGCGCCTACGAGGCAGAGAGTCAGGCCCCAGGCTCCAGCGCCGATGCGGTGGTGTGGGCGCAGGTGGGGAATCGGGCATACGCCGACTCCGAGTTCAACTGGACCTTCCTGTCGTTCATGACCATGGCCACCCTCCTGGCCAGCATCGCCATTGTGGTCGACTCGGGGATCCTGACCGTCGGCGCCATGGTCCTCGGCCCCGAGTTCGGGGCGATCGCCGCGATCGGCCTGGCACTCGTGCGACGGCGTTGGCACCTGCTGGCGCTGGCCACTCGGACTCTCACCCTGGGCTTCGGCGTCGCCATTGCCATCACCACGCTCGCCAGCCTGACCGGGCGCCTCCTCGGCTGGGTCACCCTCGAGGACGTCATCGGCCCGCGCCCCGGCACCGCCTTCATCTACTCCCCGGACAAGTGGTCCTTCATCGTGGCGATCGTGGCGGCGGCGGCCGGCGTCCTCTCGCTGACCTCGGCCAAGGTCGGCGGCCTGTCGGGTGTCTTCATCTCGGTCACAACGATTCCCGCAGCCGGCAATGTCGGGCTGGGGCTAGCGTTCGGCGCCTGGGGCGAGATTCGCGGATCGGTCATCCAACTCGTGGTCAACCTTGCGGGCATGGCGATCGCCGGCTGGTTGACGCTGTTCTTGCAGCAGTCCATCTGGTCTCGGATCAGCCCGCGCAGCAAGACGATGGTCGGCCGCCTGCCGCAATGAACCGACCGTATGCCGTGAGGTCTAGGTTCAGCAGATCGGACCAAGGAGGTTGTGGTGCAGGTACTCGACGGACGCGAGGTGCCCCTCGGCGGCATACGTGCACTGACCGTGCGACGCACGCTGCCGCATCGCGATCGGTCGTTTCATCGGGGCGTGGTGCTTCGTCGACCACTACGGTCCCGCGCCCGTCGGCGTCGACGGATCGGGCGGTATGGACGTGCCACCCCACCCGCACACCGGCCTGCAGACCGTCTCCTGGCTCTTCGACGGCGAGATCGAGCACCGCGACTCCGGCGGCAATCACGCGATGGTCCGTCCCGGGGAGGTCAACCTGATGACCGGTGGGCGGGGCATCGCCCACTCCGAGGTGTCCACGCCGGCCACGCACGTGCTGCACGGCGTCCAGTTATGGGTGGCGCTGCCCGAGGAAGCCCGCCAGCACGAGCGGTCGTTCGAGCACTTCGCCCCGCAGCGGGCGGCGCTGCCGGGGGAAGCGGGCACGGCATACGTGTTCCTGGGCGCGCTGGGCAATGTGGCGGCATCGCCTGTCAAAACACACACTCCGCTGCTGGGGGCGCAACTCGACCTCGTGCCCGGGGCGATGCTGGACCTGAGGTTGGACCCGGCATACGAGCACGGGGTGCTGCTCGACATCGGCGCCCTGAGCGTCGCCGGGCGGGACTTGGCCTTCGGCGACCTGGCGTGCTTCGACGCCGGGCGCGACTCGCTGACGCTGGCGGCCGGGCCGGCGGGGGCGCGTGTCGTGCTACTCGGCGGCCTCCCCTTCGAGGAGGAGATCGTCATGTGGTGGAACTTCGTCGCCCGCACCCACGACGAAATCGTGGAAGCGCGCGACGAGTGGGAGGCGAGCAGCGATCGCTTCGGCGACGTGCCCGGGTATGCCGGCGCGGTCGCCCGCATCCCCGCGCCGCCGCTGCCGAGTGGGCGGCTGCGGTCGCGGAACCGTTCCGGCCGCACCTAAGCTGCGTGCGTCGCCGCCAATCGTCACCCGTCTCATGGGTCCTTGCGAGGGCGGCCGCGGCGAGGGATGGGCTGGGCGGACCTGGGGGAGCGACCGGCATCAGCGAGCGCGCGGCGCAGCACCATCTCGATTTGGGCGTTCACGCTGCGCAACTCGTCGCCCGCCCAGCGGGTCAATGCCTCGTGCACGGCAGGATCGAGCCGGAGCAGCACCTGACGCCGCTCCGGCCGATCCGCGTTCGAGCCCGTCATGACTAGGTGTAGAGGCTGCCCGCGTTGAGGACGGGTGCCGCGTTCTGCTCGCTGCACAGGACGACGAGCAGGTTCGAGACCATGGCGGCGCGGCGCTCGTCGTCAAGATCGACGATCGACTCCTCTTCGAGCTTGGCCAGCGCCATCTCGACCATGCCCACAGCTCCCTCGACGATCTTGGCGCGTGCCGCGACGACGGCCGACGCCTGCTGGCGACGCAGCATCGCCTGGGCGATCTCGGGGGCGTAGGCCAGATGTGAGATCCGGACCTCGATGATCTCGACGCCGGCCACCGCTACCCGGGCGGCGACTTCCTGAGCCAGCTCGCCCGAGACGACATCGGTCGACCCGCGCAGCGACTCGCCGTCGCCCGCGGCATCGTCGTAGGGGTGACTGGTCGCGACATGCCGCAGCGCTGCCTCGGACTGCACACGCACGAAGCCCTGGTAGTCCTCGACGGAGAACGAGGCCTTGGCCGTGTCGGCGACCTGCCAGACCACGATGCAAGCAATCTCCACGGGGTTGCCGCTGGCGTCGTTGACCTTGAGGGCATTGGTCTCGAAGTTGTTGACCCGCAAGGAGACTCGCTTCTTGGTCGTCAGCGGCGCAACCATCGCAAGGCCGGTCCGGCGGTTTGTGCCGATATAGCGACCGAAGAACTGGATCACCTTGCTCTGACCGGGCTGGACGACCACGATCGAGGACAGGATCAGCAGGGCCAGGACGAACAGCACGACGGCCGCGATCATTCGGCCGACGCTCGGATTGACGCCAACCTGGCCCACCGGGATCGCCTTGACGAAGACATAGGCCGCGCTCGCGAGCAGGGCCACGCCGGCCGCGAGGGCCAAGAATCCGTTGACCGCGAACGACGGGCGCTCGGCCACGTCCACTCGCGCCCCTTGATGACCGACCGGCACGCCCGCTGGCTGCGGGACCGAGGGCTCGCTGATGTTCTGCGTCATGGTGTTTCCCCTGTCTTTGAGAAGCTATCTAAGTGATATCACATTAATGACGCTTTTGCAGCGCGTCCGGTTCCCGGGCCTCGACTCGGCCCCAGGGATGGTGGAATGGCTGGGCGTCCGCACCACTGACCCGCAAGGAGCCCACGCATGTATGCCGCACCGCGCGCCGCGCGCACGCCGGACGAGGTGCTCACGGACTTCACCGAATGGACTGCGCGGCAAGGGATCACACTCTATCCGGCACAGGAGGAGGCGGTCCTGGCGCTGCTCGGCGGTGCGAATGTCATCCTGGCGACGCCCACCGGCTCCGGGAAGTCCCTCGTGGCGGTGGCCGCGCACGCCAAGGCGCTCGGCGCTGGGGAGCGCAGTTGGTACACCGCCCCGATCAAGGCGCTGGTGTCGGAGAAGTTTTTCGCCCTGGTCGCGATCTTCGGGGCCGAGAACGTTGGCATGCTGACCGGAGACGCTGCGGTCAACACGGACGCCCCGATCATCTGCGCCACCGCTGAGGTGCTCGCGAATCAGGCGCTGCGCCAACGGCATACGGCCGATGTCGGGGTGGTCGTCATGGACGAATTCCACTTCTATGCCGAGCCCGACCGCGGGTGGGCCTGGCAGGTCCCGCTCCTCTTACTGCCACACACGCAGTTCTTGTTGATGTCGGCGACCCTCGGTGACACCAGCTTCTTCGAGACTGACCTGACCCGCCGCACCGGACGCGAGACAGTGGCCATCACGCACGCGGACCGGCCGGTGCCGCTGCACTTCGCGTGGGCCATGACGCCGATCCACGAGACCATCGAGGATCTGCTACGTGAGCGGCAGGCGCCGATCTACGTCGTCCATTTCACCCAGCAGGCAGCCGTCGAGCGGGCCCTGGCCCTGATGAGTGTCAACGTCTCCTCGACCGCGAACAAGGACGCCATCAAGGCCCTCGTCGGTGGCTTCCGCTTCGGCAAGGGCTTCGGCCAGACGCTGAAACGCCTTGTCCTGCATGGCATCGGCATCCACCACGCCGGGATGCTGCCGAAATACCGCCGGCTCGTCGAGATGCTCGCTCAAGCCGGCCTGCTCAAAGTCGTGTGCGGCACCGAAACCCTCGGGGTCGGCATCAATGTTCCTATCCGGACCGTGCTGATCACCTCGCTGACCAAGTACGACGGCCGGCGCCAGCGGGTCCTGCGGGCGCGCGAGTTCCACCAGATCGCGGGTCGCGCGGGGCGCGCCGGGTATGACGTCGAAGGTTTCGTCGTCGTCCAGGCGCCCGAGCACGTCATCGAGAATCACCGGGCGCTCCTTAAGGCCGGTGACGATCCCAAGAAGCGCCGCAAGGTCGCTCGCAAGGGCCCGCCCCAGGGCGTCCTCTCCTACACCCAAGCGACGTATGACCGGCTGGTCGCCGCCCCGCCGGAAGCGCTCCGCTCACGTTTCCACGTCACCCACGCAATGCTCCTCAACGCCTTCGCCGAACCGGATGGTCAGGGCGAAACCCTGCGAATCCTGTTGTCCGACAACCACGAAGACGCCTCGCGCTACCCAGGACTGATCCGACATGCCGCCCAGGTGATCGACGCGCTCGTGCGTGCCGACATCGTCGAGGTCGACGTGGACGAGCCCGGCTACGCGGTCCCGGCGGCCCTGCTCACCTCTCCCGAGGGAGCGACGCAGGCCACGGAGGCCGGCCTCGTGGGCGGGATTCCTTACGCGGCCACGGACGGGGGCGCCGAGCCGGACGAGGCCGGGGTCGAGGCAGACACAAGGGATTCCGATGCGGCGGGCGAGGACGACATGCCGCTCGACGTCGCGGGGACGTTGGCCACGGCATACCGGCTGGTCGACGATCTGCAGCACGGCTTCGCGCTCAACCAGCCGCTTTCCGCCTTCGCCGTTGCGGCCATCGACGTGCTCGATCCGCAGGATCCGGGCTACACGCTAGATCTGGTCAGCGTCATCGAGGCGACGCTGGAGGATCCGCGGGCGGTCTTGATGGCGCAGCAGTTCGAGGCGCGTGGGGTGGCTGTGGACCAGCTCAAGGCGGACGGCCTCGACTACGAGGAGCGCGTGGCGCTGCTGGAGGATGTCACCTGGCCCAAGCCGCTCGCCGACTTTCTCGGCGCGACCTTCGCCAGCTATCGCCGCAGCCATCCGTGGATCCACGACGGCGATCTGTCGCCGAAATCCGTTGTGCGCGAGATGTTCGAGACCGGTATGACTTTTGGTCAGTTCGTCGGCCGCTACAAGCTTGCGCGTGCCGAAGGCGTGGTGTTGCGCTATCTGTCCGACGCGTATCGCGCGCTGCGCTCCACGGTTCCGGTCAGTGTGCGCTCGGAGGAATTCGACGATCTCCTCGAATGGCTCGGTGAGCTTGTGCGACAGACCGATTCGAGCCTGCTCGATGAGTGGGAGGAGCTGGCCAACCCCAGCGACGAGGACGCGACCGAGGTCCGCTCGGGTGACACCCGCGTCCTCAGCGCCAACCCGCGCGCCCTGCGCGTCATGGTCCGCCAGGCGGCCTTCCGGCGCATCGACCTGCTCGCCCGCGAGGCGTATGCCGCTCTGGCCCAGTTGGATTCGGGCCTGACCCAGGCCGAGTGGGAGAGCGCCGCCGGCGACTATTTCGCCGAATACGCCGACATCGGCACCGGGCCCGAAGCGCGCGGCCCGGGTCTGTTCGCCATCGACGAGCGCCCGGGGGAGTGGATCGTGACTCAGGTGCTCGATGACCCCGAGGGCGACCGGGACTGGCGAGTGACCCTGCGTCTCGACATCGCGGCCACCGACGAGGCCGGCGAACTCGACCTGCGCACCCTCGACTTCGCTCCCGCGCCCTAGGGTGACGGGATGGATCTGCCCGTGCTCCCGCCCGTCCTGCCGATGCTCGCCAAGTCGGTCAAGGGCATCCCTGACCCCGGCAAGCACGACGGCGGACTCTCCTTCGAGCCGAAGTGGGACGGCTTCCGGTGCCTGGTGTTCAAAGACGGTGACGAGATCGAATTGACCTCGCGCAACACCAAGCCACTGACGCGGTATTTCCCCGAGGTCGTCGCCGCGATGCGCGGGTGCCTGCCCGACAAGGTCGTCCTCGACGGCGAGATCTTCGTCGCAATCGGTGACCGCTTGGAGTTCGAAGTCCTCCAGGAACGCATCCACCCAGCCACGTCCCGCGTCACCTTGCTCAGCACCCAGACGCCCGCGCAATATGTCGCCTTCGACCTCCTGGCGCTCGCCTCGGAGAACCTCATGGACCGCCCTTTCACCGAGCGCCGCGCTGCCCTGACGGGCGTGCTGACCAAGGACAGCCCGAGTGTGCACATCACACGGACCACGACCGACCCCGCCCGAGCACACGCATGGTTCGAACAATTCGAGGGCGCGGGACTGGACGGGGTGATGGCCAAGCCGATGGGCGCGGCATACGTCCCCAACGGACGCACGATGTTCAAGATCAAGCACGAGCGCACCGCGGACGTCGTCCTCGCCGGCTATCGCCTCCACAAGAACTCCACGCCCGACCATCCCCTCCTTGGATCCTTGCTGCTCGGGCTCTATGACACCGAGAGCGGGCTGCAACACATCGGCGTCTCGGCATCCTTCACGCAGGCCCGCCGAGCCGCGCTGGTCGAGGAGTTGCGTCCCCTGGAGTGCCCTTTCGAGGAGCACCCCTGGGGCGGCTGGGCCGAGTGGGCGATCGCCAACCCCGACCGAGTCCCCGGCACCCAGAGCCGATGGAGCGCCGGCAAGGATCTCTCGTTCGTGCCGCTGCGGCCCGAACGCGTCCTCGAAGTCGGCTACGACCACATGGAGGGCCGGCGTTTCCGGCATACGGCACAATTCAAGCGCTGGCGCCCCGATCGCGAACCAGAGAGCTGCGGCTACGACCAGCTCGACGAGGTCGCGTCCTACGACCTGGCAGACATCCTGCGCACCGACTGAGCCGTCGTGCGGGGCCGACGGGCCCACCGCACGCCCCCTCCTTTACAGTGGGTGGGCGGCGCGCTGCGCCGATCACAACAACGAACTATGGGGAGATCGTTCGATGTATGCCCGCACCCAGCTGACCGCTCTCGTCTTTGCCGCCGCCACGGCCCTGACCGCCTGCGGCGGTGGCGGTGGCTCGTCCACCACGAGCGCAGCGGCCACCACGCCGCCGGCCACAACCGCAGCCGCCACGACCAGCGCTGCTAGTTCGGCTCCCGCCACCGACACCGCCAGCGGCGCTGGCCTGCCCGGCAATCTCGAGGGGTGTATGGACGCCGCGAACGTCGGGCTGGCGATGGCCGGTGTCGGGTTGGAGGGACTGACCGGCAAGTTCGATCAGGCAGCCTTCGACAAGGCCTTCCCCGCCGGCACCATCGACAAGCTCCCGAACGGTCTGAAGGATCTCTACACCGCAGCGGAGACGGCCGCCAAGGACATTGTCGGCAAATCCGGCACCGAGGCGATGAACGCGACCACCGCCTACACCGACAAGCTCACCGCCTACAGCGAGGCGCTGGGCAAGGTCTGCAGCTGACGCGATGGCGGTGACGGCGCAGGACGAGGTCGCGCGGATCTGCCAAGAGCTGATCCGCATCGATTCGAGCAACTTCGGCGACGGACGCGGCCCCGGGGAGGCGGCGGCCGCGGCATACGTCGTCGGGTTGCTCGAAGAGGTGGGCCTGACGCCGACCGTCATCGAATCCGACCCGGGGCGCGCGAGTGTCTTCCTGCGCATCCCGGGGGCGGATCGCACCCGGCCCGGCCTGGCCATCCACGGTCATCTCGACGTCGTTCCGGCGAATGCGGCGGACTGGCAGGTCGATCCCTTCGCCGGGGTCGAGCGCGATGGGTGCATCTGGGGTCGTGGCGCGGTCGACATGAAGGGGATGGACGCGATGATCCTCGCGACCGTCCGCGAACTCGCCCGCACCGGCACCGTCCCGCCGCGCGACCTGGTGATCGGCTTCTTCGCCGACGAGGAGGCGGGCGGCGTGCACGGCTCGCAGTATGTCGTCGCGAACCATCCGGAGATCTTCGCCGGCGTGTCCGAGGCGATCAGCGAGGTCGGAGGCTACAGCGTCACCGTCCCCGGCGCCGACGGCAATCCGCGCCGCGCCTATCTGCTCCAGACCGCGGAAAAGGGCATCCTCTGGCTTCGGATGACCGCGCACGGCCGGGCCGGGCACGGCTCTGTCCCCAATGACGAGAACCCGATCGTCCGTCTCGCCCAGGCGATCGCCCGGATCGACGCCCACGAGTGGCCGCGCGAGTTCATCCCGTCGGTCGAGTCGCTCCTGGACGGCCTCGCCGACCTGACCGGGACCTCGTATGCCGGCGGCGACCTCGACCCGCTGCTCGCGCACCTCGGCGGGGCGGCCGGATTCGTGCGGGGCACGCTGCGCGACACGGCCAACCTGACGATGCTGGAGGCCGGGTACAAGCAGAACGTCATCCCGCAGGACGCGCACGCCAGCATTGACGCACGCTTCCTGCCCGGTCATGACGAAACCGTCATGAAGACCTTGCGCGACCTGGCCGGCGATCACGTCGACATCGACATCCTGCACGAGGACATCGCCCTGGACTCACCCTTCTCCGGCGGGCTGGTCGAGGCGATGATCGAGGCCATCCAGGCCGAAGATCCAGGCGCAGAGGTACTGCCCTACTGCCTCTCCGGGGGCACGGACAACAAGGCCCTCTCGCGGCTCGGCATCACCGGCTACGGCTTCGCGCCCCTGCAACTGCCCGCCGACCTCGACTTCGCCCCGATGTTCCACGGAATCGACGAGCGCGTGCCCGTGGCTGCGCTGGAGTTTGGCACTCGGGTCCTCGCGCGCCTGATCGCCACCTGCTGACGAACCCCGCGCAAGCGGCCGACGGACAGCGCCATCGGCGAAGCGGCGGGTCTCCGCCCGGGTGAGTTGTCGGTGACCCGGGCTCCTTGTGTGCGAACAGGCACGCGCTACCGTGTCTGCCATGGCCGACCCGCGCGCTGCCCTTGTTGCCTTGACCGCCGCCTTCGAACGACACCTGGAAGCCTGCGCACAACGCCGCGGCGAGGACGACCCGGCCGTGGTGGCCGCTTATGACGACCTGGCCGACGCCTTCGAGGAATATGACGAGTCCCTGCTGGAAGCCTTCGGCGAGATGACTCCGCTCGAGCTCTACGCAGGCGAGGACGACGACTCCGACGAGGATGAGGAGTTGGATGAGGAGCCGGACGACGAGGACGACCTCGACGACGACGATGACCTCGACGATGAGGACGACGACGAGAGCGCGACGGGCAGCGATGACGAGTCCGATTCGGATCAGCGCTATCTCGGCCTGGACGACGAGGAGTTCGACGTCGTCGAGCTCGGCGACGACGCGGCCGGCCACCCGAGCTGACGTCCGCTCCCGCACTCAACCGCGCCCCCCACAGTCCGTCCGGCGCGCCCTCAGGTGCTTCCCAGTTTTGGCTGGTTGAATTCTGCACCGCGTTGCTCGTTGCCGTGCTCGCTCCCATGCCCGCCCTCTGACCCCCGAGGCCTCTGCTCATGCTCAGCTATTTCGATGCCGTCGTGCTCGGCGTCGTCGAGGGACTCACCGAGTTCCTCCCCGTCTCTTCCACCGGCCATCTGACGGTCGCCGAGAAAATGCTCGGCCTCAAGGTCGACGAACCGGCGGTCACGGCCTACACGGCGATCATTCAGCTCGGAGCAATCCTGGCGACCCTTCTCTTCTTCGGGCGCAAGATCATTCGGCTGTTTCTGGCGTGGGTGCGCGGGCTGACCGATGCCCAGGCGCGCACAAATCATGACTACCCCCTGGCCTGGGCGGTCATCCTCGGCTCGATCCCGGTCGGGATCGTCGGCTTCCTGGCGCGTCACGTCATCGAAGGTCCCTTGCGTAATCTTTGGGTCGTCGCCGCGGCCCTGGTCGCCTGGAGTGCGGTGATGTTCGTCGCCGAGAAGCGCCACGACGACCTCGCAGCGGCCGGCAGCCAGCGCGGTGAGGGGCAGGTCGACGCCAAGGACGGGGTCATCATCGGCCTGGTCCAGTGCTTCTCGCTGATCCCCGGAGTGTCCCGGTCCGGGGCCACGATCTCGGCCGGGCTCCTGCGCGGCATCGACCGCGTCACCGCGACCGAACTGAGCTTCTTCATGGCCATCCCGGCACTGACCGCGGCCGGCCTGTTCTCGATGGTGTCCGAGAAGGACAACCTCGGTGCACTCGGCGCCGGCCAGATGCTCCTAGGCACCGTGGTCGCCTTCGTCGTCGCGTATGCCTCGATCGCCTGGCTCCTGCGCTTCGTCGCGACCAACTCGCTGCGCTCCTTCATCGGCTACCGCGTCCTGGCCGGTGCCGGCCTGGCCCTGGCGCTGGGCGCGGGCTGGCTCGCGGCGACCTGAGGTCGCGCGACCTAGACTGCCCCAGTGCCGACACTCCTGCTGATCCGCCACGGCCGGACGACCGCCAACGCTTCCGGGACGCTCGCCGGCCACCTGCCCGGCATCGGCCTCGACGAGGTCGGCCGCACCCAGGCCGCCCGGCTCGCGGAGCGCCTCAGCGCCCTGCCCGTATGCCGTGTGGTCGCCAGCCCGCTGCAGCGCACGGTCGAGACCGCCACGCTGGTGGCCGAGGCGCACGGGCTGCCCGTGCTGACGGAGGTGGGCCTGGAGGAGTGCCGGTATGGCGCGTGGACCGGCCGGCCGCTGAAGGACCTGGCGGCCGAGGACCTCTGGCAGACCGTGCAGCGGGCACCGTCCGCCGCGACCTTCCCGCCCAGCCCGGAGCACGCCAACGAATCCCTGGCGCAGATGTCGGCCCGGGCGATCGCCGCAGTGCGAGGGCACGATGCCGAGGTTCGCGGCGAGCATGGCGCGCAGGCCATCTGGGCGGCGGTCAGCCACGGCGACGTCATCAAGGCGATCCTCGCCGACGCCCTGGGGACCCACCTGGATCAGTTCCAGCGCATCCACGTTGACCCGGCATCGGTGAGCGTCATCCTCTATACCACCGGCCGGCCGCTCGTCCTCGGGATCAACGGCACGGGCACAGGCCTAGAGGGCCTGATCCCGGCGCCCATCGCCGAGGAGGCTCCGGCCGACGACACCGGCGACGGGATCATCGGCGGCGGCGGCGGAGGCGCGCCCGACCCGGCGGGTAGGGTCGAAGACATGAGTTCCACCGGTCAGGTCGGGCGCGAGGACGTCCGATGAGCCTGACGTCCTACGACCCGCCGGAGCGCTTCGTTGCAGGCACGGTCGGCCCGCCCGGCAACCGGACCTTCTTCCTGCAGGCCCGCGACGGCGCCCGGATCTCGACGATGTCGGTGGAAAAGGTGCACGTCATCGCGATCGCCGACCGGATCAGCGATGCCCTGGAGGCCTCTGGGTCGCTGCCGGCCGTGCCGCTTGCGGTCGACAACGAGCCCCTGGACACCCCCTTCGAAGACGATTTCCGCATCAACACCCTCGCCCTGCGCTTCGAGGCGGACCGTCGGGTCGTCATTCTCGAATGCCACGACCGCGACCCCGACGCCGACGAGGAGGCGCAGCAGCAGGCCCGCGAGGCCGGCCTGCCGGCCGCGATCCAGTCGGTTCAGGTGACGCTCAGCGCGCCGATGGCGGCCGAGTTCGCGCGACGCTGCAAGGCGCTAGTGGCCGCCGGCCGCCCGCCCTGTCCCTTCTGCGGGCTGCCCCTGGATCCGACCGGGCACATCTGCCCCCGCGCGAACGGCTACCGGCGCTGATCGACGCGGAGCAGTTGCAGCGCGCCGAGTTGCACATCCTCGGCCGGGTCGCGGGCGCCTCCAACACCACGCTGCTGACCCGGCTCGATGCTGCCGGCACCGGTCCGCTGGCGATCTACAAGCCGATCTCCGGCGAGCGCCCGCTGTGGGATTTCCCCGACGGCTCGCTCGCGGGGCGGGAGCGGGCGGCCTATGTCATCAGCGAACTAGGCGGCTGGCACATGGTGCCCCGCACCATCCTGCGCGACGGCCCACTGGGACGCGGCATGGTCCAGGAGTGGCTCGGCGGCCTGGGCGAGGACGCCCCCGAATCCGTCGTCCACGTGATCCGCCCTGGCAGCCTGGCCACCGGACTGATCCCCGTCCTGCGAGCCGTCGACGACGACGGCGGGCCGCTGCTCGTCGCCCATGAGGACGCACCGGACGTGCGTGCCCTGGCCGTGCTCGACGTCGTCCTGAACAACACCGACCGCAAAGGCGCGCACGCCTTCCGGCATGAAGGGCGCCTGTATGCCGTCGATCACGGCGTGACCTTCCACCGCGAGCCCAAGTTGCGGACTGTCTTATGGGGTTGGGCCGGAGAAGCATTGCCCGACAGCGAGATCCACCGCCTGGAGACCCTTGCCACCCGGCTGGAGCGCGTGGACGAGGAGTCCTCGGAACTGGCCGAGCACCTGACGGTCCGCGAGGTGCGTGCGCTCCGGGCGCGGGTCGCGGCCTTGCTGGCGGAGCGGCACCATCCGGCGCCCGCGGGGGAGTGGCCCGCCATCCCCTGGCCGCCGCTCTGATCTGTCGGCGGCGGCAGTTACCCTTGCCGACGTGAGAGCCTGGCCCGAGGTCACGATCCCAGCCATCCCCGGTCACGGCGGTTCCGTGCGCGTGCGCGACACCGCGTCCGGCGAGCTCGTGGAGGTGACCGGCAGCGACGGCAGCGCCAGCCTGTATGTCTGCGGGATCACCCCGTATGACGCCACCCACCTCGGTCACGCCGCCACCTATGTGACCTTCGATCTGCTCGGACGCGCGCTGCGCGACAGCGGATTGCGGGTGCGCTACATCCAGAATGTGACCGACGTCGACGACCCGCTGCTCGAGCGCGCAGCGCGCGACGGCGTGGACTGGACCGATCTCGCTGCCTCCGAGATCGCCCTCTTCCGCGAAGACATGACCGCGCTGGGCGTGCTGCCGCCGGCGGAGTTGGTCGGCGTCGTCGAGTCCATCGACGTCATCGCTGCGGACGTGCGCGAACTGATCGCGGCGGGAGCGGCATACGAGTTGGGGGTGCCGGGCGCGGACGGCCCGGACATCTACCTGGACCTGACGCGCGCCGACGATTTTCCGATCGTCAGCAACTTCACGCGCACGGCCATGATGGACGTGATCGTCGACCGGGGCGGCGACCCCGACCGGCCCGGGAAGCGCGATCCGCTCGACCCCCTGCTGTGGCGCGCCGAGCGGCCGGGTGAGCCGGCTTGGCGGGTGCCGGGGTTGCCCGCCGGACGGCCGGGCTGGCACATCGAGTGCACGGCCATCGCCGGCGACCGCCTCGGGCTGCCCATCGACGTCCAGGGCGGGGGCGTCGACCTCGTCTTCCCCCATCACGATATGTCCGCGACCCAGGCCGAGGTCCTGGGCGAGCGCTTCGCCAAGGCGTATGTGCACCAGGCCATGGTCGGCCTCGACGGCGAGAAGATGAGCAAGTCCAAGGGCAACCTGGTGCTCGTCTCCGCCCTGCGCGGGGCCGGGATCGACCCGATGGCCATCCGGTTGCTGCTGCTCGGCCACCGCTACGACGCGCCCTGGGAGTTCACCGACAACGACCTGGAAACGGCGCGGACGCGCCTGTCGTCGTGGCGTGCAGGGGTATCGGTCAATGAGGGGCCGCCCGCCGAGGCCACCGTGGCCGCGATCCGCGCCGCCCTGGCCGACAACCTGGATGCCCCGGCGGCCGTAGCCGCCGTCGATGCGTGGGTCGCTGCGTCACTGGCCGGCGCGGGCGACCTGGCCGCCGACCAGCCGGGCATCCTGGCCCGGGCGCTCGACGCGCTACTGGGCGTGCGACTCTAGCGATCCGTGCGCCCGGCCGCCCCGCCCGCCGGCTGCCTGACCGCGTTCGCTCAGCCTTCGGTGCCGCCCTGGCCGCGAAGGTAGCGCTCGAACTCGCGGGCAATGACGTCGCCGCTGGCCTCGGGCAACTCGGCGGTGTCCTGGGCCTTCTCCAGAGCTTCGACGTATTCGGCGACCTCGTCATCCGACTCGGCGAGAGCGTTGACGCCCTTCTCCCAGGCCTGGGCCTGCTCCGTCAGGTCCTCGGCGTCGATCGGCCGATCGATCAGCTTGCTCAAGGTGTCCAGCAGGGCGAGGGTCGCCTTGGGCGACGGCGGGTGACCGGCGTAGTGCGGCACCGCGGCCCAGCAGGAGATGGACGTGATCCCGGACTGGGTGGCCGCATCGGCGAGCACACCGACGATGCCGGTGGGGCCCTCATACGTGCTCGGTTCGAGGTCGAAACGGTGGATCGTGGCGTCGTCCTCCGACGTTGCCGTGACCGGGATCGGGCGCGAGTGGGCGACATCGGCCATCAGCGCCCCAAGGGTGATGAAGGTTGTCACGCCGGCGCTCTGCGCGAACTCCATCAACTCCACGGTGAAGCCCCGCCACTTGAAGCTGGGCTCGATCCCGCTGACGAGGATCACGCTGCGATCGAGGCCGGGGCGGCGCGCGTGCAGGATGCGGGTGGTGCGCCACTGGATGCGGCGGCGCCCATTGTCGATGACGGCCCGCGGACGGTTGACCTGGAAGTCGTAGTAGTCCTCGGGGTCGAGGGCCGCAACGGGGTGCGCGTCCCAGAGCCCCGAGAGGTGCTCGATCGCGTCCGTAGCGGCCTCACCGGCGTCGTTCCAGCCCTCGAAGGCAAGGATCATCACCGTGTCCCGCAACTCCGGGAGGTCGTCGAGCTCGATCACTCGCTTCTCCTTGCCGACCTTGAGGTCATCTCCACTTCTGGGCATAGGCAGGCTATCGCGCCGACCCGAAATAGCATGGGCATTCGCCACCACATCGACAGGGACTCCACACGTGACCGACCGATCGACACCTCCGCTGCCCGCGGCCGTGCTCTGGGACATGGACGGGACCCTCGTCGACACCGAGCCCTACTGGATCGCCGCTGAGTACGCGATCGTCGCCGAATACGGCGGGCAATGGAGCGACGAACTCGCCCACCAGATCGTCGGCAACCCGCTGCTGGTGTCGGCGGAGTTCATCCTGGCCAACTCCCCGGTGTCGATGTCGCCGGATGAACTCGTCGAGGCTCTGCTCGAGCGGGTGGTCGCCCGGGTGACCGAATGCGTCCCGTGGCGGCCGGGTGCCCGGGAGTTGCTCGACGATCTGCGCGCGCATGGCGTCCCCTGCGCCCTGGTGACGATGTCGTGGGCGTCGCTGGCGCGCGCCGTGACCGACTCCCTGCCCGAAGGGTCCTTCGCCGTCGTCGTGACCGGTGATCGGGTCACCCACGGAAAGCCGCACCCCGAGCCGTATCTTGCGGCCACCGCCGCCTTGGACGTCCCGCCCGAGCGGTGCGTCGCGATCGAAGACTCCGCGACCGGCGTGCGCTCGGCCGTCGCCGCCGGCGTGCCGACCATCGCGGTGCCCAATGTCGTCAAGGTCCCCAACATCCCCGGCGCCGTCCGCCTGCCGTCCTTGGCCGGCCTGGGCGCGCGCGACCTCACCCCCCTCTTCCCCTAACGTCGAGTGGCCGGTTCAGCCCCGTCGAGTGGCCGGTTCAGCCCCGTCGAGTGGCCGGTTCCGCCCCGTCGAGTGGCCGGGACCGACCACTCGACGAAGCGTGGAACTGGTTAGTCCTCGGGGTGGTAGCCGAGGTTGGCGCCGAGCCAGCGCTCGGCGGTCCGCAGGTCCCAGCCCTTGCGTTCGGCATAGGCCTCGACTTGGTCGCGCGCGAGCCGGCCGACGACGAAATACTGCGCGCTCGGGTGGGCGAAATAGAGCCCGCTGACGGCCGCGCCGGGCCACATCGCCATCGACTCGGTCAACTCGATGCCGGTCTCCGCCTGGACGTCGAGCAAGTCCCAGATCGCTTGCTTCTCGGTGTGATCCGGGCAGGCCGGATAGCCGGGGGCCGGGCGGATGCCGCGGTAGCTCTCGGCGATCAGGGCGTCGTTGTCGAGCGTCTCGTCTGTGGCATAGCCCCAGAGTTCGGTGCGCACCCGCTGGTGCAGCCGCTCGGCGAACGCCTCGGCCAGGCGGTCGGCAAGGGACTCCAGCAGGATGGCGTTGTAGTCGTCGTGCTCGGCCCTGAACGCAAGAACCCGCTCGGTCGTCCCGAGGCCAGCGGTTACCGCAAAGGCTCCGACGTGGTCCGGCTCGCCAAACTCCTCGGGCGCGATGAAGTCGGCGAGCGACCGGTTAGGAATTCCCTGGCGATGCTGTCCCTGCTGACGCAGGTGATGGAGCACCAGCCGAACCTCGCTGCGGGACTCGTCGGTGTAGACGACCGTGTCGTCACCGACGCGCGCCGCCGGGAAGATGCCGGCAATGCCCTTGGCGCGCAACCACTTTTCCGCCACGATCCGGTCGAGCATCTGCTGCGCGTCGTCGTAGAGCTTACGCGCCGCCTCCGCCGTGACCGGGTTGTTGAGGATGTCCGGGAACCGCCCACGCAGCTCCCAGGCCGCAAAGAAGGGCGTCCAGTCGATGTATTCGCGCAGGTCCGCGAGGTCGTAGTCGATGAAGCGGTGAATGCCCGGCTGCTTCGGCTGGGTCACGGTCTGCGACGTGAACTCGATCGCGGGCGCGGCGGCCCGGGCATCGGCATACGTCAGGAGGGGGCGGTCATTGGACTTGGCCGCGTGGCGGACGCGGATGGCGTCATACTCGCCCGCGAGCGTCTCCAGCAGGGCCGGCCGATTCTCGTCCGAAAGCAGCTGCGAGACAACGGGAACCGACCTTGAGGCGTCCTTCACCCAGACGACTGGACCGTGATAGCGCTGGTCGATCTTGACGGCCGTGTGTGCCTTGGACGTGGTGGCCCCGCCGATGAGCAGCGGGATGTCGAAGCCCTGCCGCTCCATCTCCGCCGCGACATTGACCATCTCGTCGAGCGAGGGCGTGATCAGGCCGGACAGGCCGATGGCATCCGCCCCGATCTCGCGGGCGGTGTCCAGGATCTTCTGCGCGGGGACCATCACGCCGAGGTCGATGACGTCGTAATTGTTGCACTGGAGCACAACGCCGACGATGTTCTTGCCGATGTCATGGACATCGCCCTTGACGGTCGCGGTGACCAAGGTGCCCTTAGCGCGGCTGGCCTCGCCCGGCTGCTTCTCGGCCTCGATGAAGGGAATGAGATAGGCGACCGCCTTCTTCATCACGCGGGCCGACTTGACCACCTGCGGGAGGAACATCTTTCCGGCGCCGAAAAGATCGCCGACGACGCCCATCCCGTCCATCAGCGGACCCTCGATAACCTCCAGCGGGCGGCCGCCTTCGGCGGACAGGGCGGCCCGCATCTCCTCGGTGTCGTCCTCGATGAAGTCGTCGATGCCCTTGACGAGCGCGTGCGTGATGCGGCCGCGCATCGGCAGGGTGCGCCACTCAGGAGCAGAGGAGTCCTCCTGCGCGGCAGCGACATTGAAGCGCTCGGCGATCTCCAGCAGTCGGTCGGTCGCATCCGCGCGCCGGTTGAGGACGACGTCCTCGATCCGCTCGCGCAGCTCGTTATCGATCTGGTCGTAGACGACGAGCGCGCCGGCGTTGACGATGCCCATGTCCATGCCCGCCGCGATCGCGTGGTAGAGGAAGACCGCGTGAATGGCCTCGCGCACGGGGTTGTTGCCACGGAAGGAGAAGGAGACATTGGAGACGCCGCCCGAGATCAGGGCGTGCGGCAGATTCTCCTTGATCCACCGGGTCGCCTCGATGTAGTCGATGCCGTAGGTCGCATGTTCCTCGATCCCGGTGGCCACGGCGAAAATGTTGGGATCGATGACGATGTCCTCGGCCGGGAAGCCGACCTCCTTGGTGAGCAGGTCGTAGGCCCGGCGGGTGATCTCTGTGCGCCGCTGGAAGTTGTCGGCTTGCCCGTCCTCGTCGAAAGCCATCACGACGATGGCCGCGCCATACTTGCGGCACAGCCGCGCCTGCTCGATGAAGGCGGCCTCGCCCTCCTTCATCGAGATCGAGTTGACGATCGGCTTGCCCTGCACGCACTTTAGGCCGGCTTCGATGACCTCCCACTTGGATGAGTCGATCATCACCGGCACGACCGAGATGTCCGGCTCGGAGGCGATCAGCTTCAGGAAACGGTCCATCGCCGCGACCCCGTCGATCATGCCCTCGTCCATATTGACGTCGATGATCTGGGCGCCCGCCTCGACCTGCTGGCGCGCCACCGAGAGCGCGGCGGCATAGTCGCCGGCCTGGATCAGCTTGCGGAATCGCGCCGACCCGGTGATATTCGTCCGCTCACCGACGTTGACGAAGAGGCTGTCCTCGGTGATCGTCAGCGGCTCCAGCCCTGACAGACGCATCGCCGGCGCGATGTCCGGTATGCCGCGTGGCTGAATCCCCGAGACCGCCGCGGCGATCGCGGCGATGTGCTCGGGCGTCGTCCCGCAGCAGCCGCCGACCAGGTTGACCAGGCCGCTGCTGGCGAACTCTGCCACGGCAGAAGAGGTTTCGGCAGCCGTCTCGTCGTATTCGCCGAACGCATTGGGCAGCCCCGCATTGGGATAGCACGAGATGAAGGTGTCGGCGACGCGCGCCAACTCCGCGATGTGCGGTCGCATCTGCGCGGCCCCGAGGGCGCAGTTGAAGCCGACCGCGATCGGCCGGGCGTGCCGGATCGAGTGCCAGAAGGCCTCGGCGACCTGCCCGGAGAGGGTGCGGCCGGAGGCGTCGGTGATCGTCCCGGAGACGATGACCGGCCAGCGCCGGCCCTCGTCCTCAAAGAGCGACTCGAGCGCGAAGATCGCGGCCTTGGCGTTGAGGGTGTCGAAGATCGTCTCGACGGCCAGGATGTCGGCACCGCCGTCGATCAGGCCCTGCGCCTGCTCCCGATAGGCCGCGACGAGCTCGTCATAGCTGACATTGCGCGCGCCCGGGTCG
This sequence comes from Nostocoides vanveenii, assembly GCF_039531165.1. Lineage (NCBI taxonomy): Bacteria > Bacillati > Actinomycetota > Actinomycetes > Micrococcales > Intrasporangiaceae > Nostocoides > Nostocoides vanveenii. The sequence continues at coordinate 42,804 of NZ_BAAAPN010000009.1, forward strand.
CTGACATCGGGGGAGATGGAGGCCGTCTTGTTGGTCGGGCCCAGGGATCCGACGACATACCTCGGGATGCTCGGATCGGCTGTGAGCGCCTCGTCCACGGCTGCCCGCGCGAGCTGCGCGGAGGCGACGTTGAACTCGCGGGCGAGTTGCTGCATACCGTAATCGGCGAGTGAAATCTGTTGCGCGTTAAAGGTATTGGTGCTGATGAGGTTTGCGCCTGCGGCGAGATAGGCGCGGTGGATATCGGCGATCATCTGTGGCTGAGTGAGCGAGAGCAGGTCGTTGTTGCCGATCAGATCGCTCGGCCAGTCGGCGAAGCGCTCACCCCGATAGTCGGCCTCGCTGGGCCGGTGTCGCTGGATCATCGTGCCCATCGCGCCGTCGAGGATGAGTAGGCGCTCGCGCAGGAGGGCAGCCAGATCGGCGGTGGCATCAGGGCGGAGGGACACGCCCGAAGTATCCCCCACCCGCCAACCGACCAACGAACTTATCGCCGCCCCGGCGGGTAGGTTCTGGGCGTGAGCAGTCAACCCGAGAGCGAGCGATCACCGGGATTGAAGGTGGCCACCATCGGCTCGGTGCCGGTCTACATCGGCCGGAGCTGGGGGATCCTGGCGGTGATCATCCTGGTGCTGCTGGGTCCGCAGTTGCAGGAGGCCAACCCGGACCTGGGCTTTCGCGCCTATCTGATCGCCGCGGCATACGCCCTGATGTTGCTGGTCGCCGTGTTCGTGCACGAGGGCGCGCATGCACTGGGGGCGCGGTCGTTCGGGTATCCGGTGCACCGGGTGGTCGCGGACTTGTGGGGCGGGCATACGGCACTGGACGTTTCGCGCGCGACGCCCGGGCCGAGCGCCGTGGTGGCCGTTGTCGGACCGCTCTCGAATCTCGTGCTCGCGGCCCTGGGCCAGGGCGTCGCGGCCCTGGTAGAACCGGGGATCCCGCACGGGCTGGCAAGCATCTTTGCCCTGCTCAACTTCCTGCTCGCGCTTTTCAATCTCTTGCCGGGGCTACCGCTGGACGGCGGGCAGCTGGTCGAGGCGCTGGTCTGGAAGGTCACCGGAAACCGGCACCGAGGGCGGGTCGTCGCGGGTTATGCCGGGCTGGTCGTGACGCTCGGCGTGCTCTTTTGGTTCGTCGGGCGGCCGTTGCTGGCGGGTGAGAAGCCGTCCTTCGGATCGATCGGGTGGTCGCTGCTGATCTGCATGTTTCTGTGGCAGGGGGCTCAGAACGCGATCCGCTCGGGCAAAGTCGCCGGCATTATCGCGGGCGTGCGGGTGGTCGATCTTCTGCAGCCCGTCGTCCCCGTGCCGGCCGGCGCGAGCTTGGCCGATCTGCCCTCTGGCCTGCCTCCCGTCGTCGTCGACACCTCCGGTATGCCGATCGGCCTGGTCGACGCGGACGCGCTGGCCGCGGTCCCCGGGGCCGCGATCGGGCAGACGCCCGTGCTGAGCGTGACCCGACCGATGCCGCCGGACTGGGTCGTCGACGTCGACCCGAACGGCCCGATCACGCCGGTCCTCGCCCCACTCAGCCGGCAACCGGCCGGGCTCGTCGCAATCCGCTGGGACGGCCGCGTGCTCGGCGTGGTCAGCGTGGCCGCCGTCAATGCCGCCGCGTCCGCTCGCGCCCCCCGTCCCTAACGTCTGCTAGCAGAGGTTAGGGCACCTCCAGCACGGTAGACCCTGCTCGACGTCACCCACCCTGTGCTGAGTCGGGCCCGGCGCGGGAGGGGCACTACAGTTGCCGCCCGTGACGGCGATCGATGCGGGCCTGCGGCGCGGGCCTTTCCAGGTGGGCGACCGCGTGCAACTGACCGACCCCAAAGGCCGGATGCACACCATCACCCTCGAGGCCGGCAAGGAGTTCCACACCCACCGCGGGTTCCTGCGCCACAACGACCTGATCGGCGCCCCCGACGGATCGACCACCACCAACACCGCGGGGACGCAGTACCTGGCGATCCGCCCACTGCTCGCCGACTATGTGATGTCGATGCCCCGTGGCGCGGCCGTCGTCTATCCCAAGGACGCCGGTCAGATCGTCACGATGGGTGACATCTTCCCCGGCGCGGTTGTCGTCGAGGCCGGGGTCGGCTCGGGCGCGTTGTCGATGTCCCTGCTCCGCGCGGTGGGGGAGTCCGGGCGGGTGCTGTCCTTCGAGCGCCGGGCCGATTTCGCGACCATCGCCCAGGCCAACGCCCGCGCCTTCTTCGGCGCCGACCACCCGGCGTGGACGGTCACCGTCGGCGATCTCGTCGAGTCGCTGCCGTCAGTCGTTGGGCCGGCGAGCGTCGATCGTGTCATCCTCGACATGCTCGCGCCCTGGGAGTGCCTCGGCGTCGTCGGGGAGGCGCTGCTGCCTGGCGGGGTGCTCATCTGCTACGTCGCGACCGCCACCCAACTCTCCCGGGTCGCCGAGGCGATGCGCGACCACGGCGGGTTCACCGAACCGCACGCCTGGGAATCCATCGTCCGCGACTGGCACCTCGAGGGCCTGGCCGTCCGGCCCCAACACCGGATGCACGGCCATACCGGCTTCCTGATCACCAGCCGCCGGCTCGCCCCCGGCGTCACCCCGCCCCTGCGCAAGCGGCGCCCCGGCAAGGGCTATGTCACCGACCTCGACGGCGAGGCCGAGTGGGACGCCGAGGACATCGGCGAGCGTGTCCCCAGCGACAAGCGCGTGCGCAAAGTCGCACGTTCGATGGGCGAAACCTCCCGGCGTCTGCCCTGATCGCGAGTTAGGGTCGAGCTGACCGCGCCTCCCATTCCGGGGGCGACGGCTTGGCTTTCAAGGAGGTCGACGTGGCCGAGGACTCGTCCATCGAGATGCGTCGCCTGCAATCGCAGCTGGCGACCATGTCCGCCCAGAACGACCGTCTCGTGCGCACGCTGAAGGACGCACGCGAACAACTCGTCACCCTCAAGTCCGAGGTCGACCGGCTCGCGGCACCGCCCGCGGCATACGGGATCGTGTTGGAGATCCACGACGACGGGACCGCCGACGTGCTGACCGGCGGGCGCAAGATGCAGGTCGCCGTGAGCCCGACCATCGAGCGCGCGGAGCTGCGCCAGGGCCGCGAGGTGCGCCTGAACGAGGCCCTCAATATCGTGGCCACCTGCGGGTATGAACGTGTGGGTGAGGTTGTGCTGGTCAAGGAGCTCATCGAACCCGACCGGGTCCTCGTCGTGGCCCATGCCGACGAGGAGCGCGTATGCCGGTTGGCCGACTCCGTTCCCCAGGGCAGCATTCGCGTCGGTGACGCCCTGCTCCTGGAGCCGCGCTCCGGCTTCGTCTTCGAGCGGATCGAGAAGGCCGAGGTGGCCGACTTGGTGCTCGAGGAAGTCCCCGACATCTCCTATGAGGACATCGGCGGGCTGCGCGGGCAGATCGAGGCGATCCGTGACTCGGTGGAACTGCCCTACCTGCACCCCGAGCTCTATCTCGAGCACCACCTCAAGGCGCCCAAGGGGGTGCTCCTCTACGGCCCGCCGGGATGCGGCAAGACGATGATCGCCAAGGCCGTCGCGGCATCGCTGGCGCGCAAGGTGGCCGAGAAGGAGGGCAAGCCGCTGGCGAAGTCCTACTTCCTCAACATCAAGGGCCCGGAGCTGCTCAACAAGTATGTCGGCGAGACCGAGCGGCATATCCGGCTGATCTTCCACCGCGCCCGCGAGAAGTCGAATGAGGGCACGCCTGTCGTGGTCTTCTTCGATGAGATGGACTCGCTTTTCCGCACCCGAGGGTCGGGTGTCTCCAGCGACGTGGAGACGACGATCGTGCCGCAATTGTTGGCCGAGATCGACGGCGTCGAGGGCTTGGAGCACGTCATCGTCATCGGTGCCACCAACCGCGAGGACATGATCGACCCGGCGATCCTGCGACCGGGACGGCTCGATGTGAAGATCAAGATCGAACGCCCCGATGCCGAGGCCTCCCGCGACATTTTCCGCAAATACTTGACGGCCGATCTGCCGCTGCACGCCGACGACCTAGCCGAGCACGGCGGCTCCCCGGAGGAGACGGTCGAGGCGATGATCGAGGCCACGGTGGCGCGGATGTACTCCGAGCAGGAGGAGAATCGCTTCCTCGAGGTCACCTATGCCGGGGGCGACAAGGAGATCCTCTACTTCAAGGATTTCAACTCCGGCGCGATGATCCAGAACGTCGTCGACCGGGCCAAGAAGATCGCGATCAAGGAGTTGCTCACCACCGGGCAGCGGGGCATTCGCGTCGAGCATCTGCTGGCCAGTTGCGTCGATGAGTTCAAGGAGAACGAAGACCTGCCCAATACGACCAACCCGGACGACTGGGCGCGGATCTCGGGCAAGAAGGGCGAGCGGATCATCTATGTCCGCACCCTGGTCTCGACCAAGTCCGGCACCGAGCCGGGGCGCACGATCGAGTCGGTCGGCAACACCGGGCAGTATCTCTGAGCAGCGCGCGGGCACGCTCGACTCTGGTCAAGGCGTGCCGGCGCGCTGCTGAGTCGGCCGCTGGGGATCGGCATCGGCACCGTAGGGCGGGCCGGCCCCGCTGTCCCGGTTTGGCGAATTCCCCACCGCCGCAACCTCACCTGCCGGTCACGCGTCTGGCGCGCTCAAGGGAAGTCGCCGCCGAAGCCATCAGGAGAAGCCATGTTCATCCGTATGCCGTCCCGTCGCTGCGCGCTCGCCGTGGCCCCCGCGCTCGCGGTCACCGCGCTCGTGGGTGTGGCAGGCGAAGGAAGCGCGGCCGGCCTACCGCCCTCCGAGGTGCGGGACTCCTTCCGTTTGCCGGGCACCCTGCTCGTCGCGCGCGACGGTGACCTCTGGTCGGTGCGCGCCGACGGGACCGGTTGGCGCCGGCTGGCCGCCAAGGTCAGCACCGCCGCTTGGTCTCCGGACCGGATGCGCATCGCCTACTCCAGCTACACCTCGGGCGACCCGGACATCTGGGTGATGACCGCCGCGGGCGGGGCCAAGCAACGGATCACGAGCGGACCGGCATACGACGAGGACCCGACGTGGTCGCCGGATGGGAAGCGGCTGGCATACTCCTCGTGCGCGGCCGACTTCCGCGGGTGCGGCGTGGCCACGGTCCGGTCGACCGCGCCTTCTGGTAAGGCGACGTGGATCTTGACCGGCACAGAACACCCGAGCGCGGGTGCGTGCAAGGGTTCGGCGAGCGATGCCTATCTCAATCCGAGCTGGCACCCTCGCCTGAATCGCCTTGCGCTGCAACATGCTTGCCGGTATGCCGATGCTCCGTCGAAGGTGCTACCCCTCGTCGTCAACGCGAGCACCGGCGCGGTCGTCTCCCGCGTGGCCGGCCGCCTGGCCAACCCGGACTGGTCGGCCGACGGTCGCCGGCTGGTGTGGGTGGACGCCCGCGACGTCGAGGGGGCGACGTCGGTCATTCGTACCAGCCCAACAGGGGCCAGCCCGGTGCGGATCACCCCGTGGGTCGGCCCCGGCGACTTCCCGAACTCTGCCGACACGCCGGTGTGGTCGCCGGACGGGCGCTGGGTCGCCTATGCGAAGGCATTCTCGGACGCTTGGGTGACCAATGCCGCTGGCACCTCGCGCCGCCTGCTCTTCACGAACGCGCGGCCGCTGGACTGGCGCTGGTGACCGAGGTCGCGCTCTCGGCCCATGAACGCCCGCACCATCAGGTGCCGGACAGCACCAGGCTCAGATTGTCGTGTAATCGTCGACGTAGAAGCCCTGAGTCCATTGCATGGTGATCGTGACCAGGGCAGTCCGAGCGGTCTTGGGCACCGCTCCCGCCTTGGTGGCGGGGAGAAACTTTGTCGTGTTGCCGCGATCGGCCGCCTTGACGCCGCCGATCGATCCGGACGTTCCGACGCTCGCGCCAGTTGCGCTCTTGAAGGTGACACTGAGCTTGGCGTTGTCATCCTGATCGCTGAAACCGCCGAACCACCCGGACAGGGTGTACTTGACCGAGCCCTTGCTGATGGCCGTCGCGTAGGCAGCCAAGGAAATCGTCTGGCTGGCCGTGACGACCGGCCGCGTGCCCAAAGGACCCCCGGCGAAGAAGCTTTTCCCTCGAGATGGCGGGCCCGGGGCTGTCGACGTCGGGAAGAGGCCCACACCATATTTGACGGGGGGTGAAACCACTCTGAGGTCCCTTGGTCCACTTCGGTGCGGCGACCGGATTCCCGTCAGCGCTGCCCGCCGAGGACTCGCCACCGGGATTTTGGATGAGGTTCGGGGTCGTCATCGCCGAGCGATGACGGACGAGGGGCTGGGGGGTGCACGGCATACCGGCTGGCGCCGCGCGCCCTCTCGGCTGGATTACCCGAGTTAGTCGTCGTCCTCGGGTGGCGACTGCGCGCCCGCATGCTCGTCGCGCTCGGCCCGATCCAGCAGCGGTGCAATGTCGTAGGGCGTGGTGTCGATGGCCGCGTGCAGGTCGCCCAGTTCGGCGAAGCGCGCGGGCATGGTCGCGATCGTGAAGTCGTCGGGCTCGGCGGTAGCGATCTCGCCCCAGGTCAGAGGGGCCGAGACGGTGCCGCGCGGGTTGCCGCGCACGGAGTAGGCGGCGGCAATCGTATGGTCGCGCGCGTTCTGGTTGTAGTCGACAAAGACGGCCGCCGGGTCGCGGTCCTTGCGCCACCAGGTCGTCGTCACATCGTCCGGGAGCCTGCGCTCGACCTCGCGCGCGAAGGCGAGAGCCGCGCGGCGCACGTCGCCAAACCCGTGCTCGGGCACGATGCGGACATAGACGTGCAGGCCACGGCCACCGGAGGTCTTGGGATAGCCGACAGCGCCGAGCTCGTCGAGGACCTCGTGGCTGACTTCGGCGGCGCGGCGGACGCGCGCGAAGGGAGCGTCGGGCATCGGGTCGAGGTCGATGCGCCACTCGTCCGGCTTCTCGGTGTCGGCCCGCCGGCTGTTCCACGGGTGGAACTCGACCGTCGACATCTGGACCGCCCAGATCACATCCGCGGCCTTGGTCACGCATAACTCGTCGGCGTGCAGCCCGTAACGCGGGAAGTGCAACCGCACCGTCTCGACCCAGGGCGGCGCGCCGCGGGGCAGGCGCTTCTGGTGGACCTTGGGCCCGTCGACGCCGTCGGGGAAGCGGTGCAACATACACGGCCGCTCGCGCAGTGCGTTGACGATGCCGGGCGCGACGGACTCGTAGTAGCGCGCGAGGTCGAGCTTGGTCTCGCCGCGCTCGGCGAAGTAGACACGATCGGGGCTGGAGAGCTTGACGTCGTAGCCGTCCACGTCGAGTACGACCGGCTCCCCGAACTCACCCTTGCGCGCCGCCATACACCAACCGTATGCCGTGTGGCCCCCGCCCCCGCGCCGGCGCGGCTCCCGGCGCCTTCAGCACGACTCGGGCCGCCTTTTCGTTGGGGGGCCGGATTATACCGAGGCCCGCCAACGAAAGTCAGGCCCGAGTTCGGTGGTCACGTCCTCGCTGCGCTCGGACCGGCACAAATCAGCGGTCTCCCGGAGGTCATGGTCAAGGCTGCCGAATGGACTGCGGCCGCGTGCTGCTGCTCAGGTGTCAGGGCGGCGCAAATCCCCGCGGGAATCCAGACACCAGCGCGCACGCGTCGCCACTGATCCGGTTGCCTGGCCGGCTCCACCCCGACCACACGAAAATGCGGCCCCAGTCGGTGCGCTCTCAGGTGAAGAGCGTGGGCTGGGGTGGGGCGTGGGTGGGGTCGACGCCGTCGAAGAGGGAGGAGATCGACTCGCCCATGTGGATCCGTCCGATCGCTTCGGCAAAGAGCCCCGACACCGAGCGCACCTTCAACCCGGGCCATTCCACATCCGGCATGGGCACGGTGTCGGTGGTCACGACCTCGCTGATCATCGGGTGCGTCGAGAGCCGCTCCACGGCCCGCCCGGTGAACAACCCATGCGTGCAGGCGATCGCCGCCTCGGTGCAGCCGAAGTCCTTCAGCCGTTCGAGCAACTCGATGATCGACCCACCCGTGGCGATCTCATCATCGAGCACGATCGCGCGTTTGCCCGCGACGTCACCGACGATCATGTCGATGACCACCTTGTCGTCGGCCTTGCGCATCTTCGACCCCGCCGCGACCGGCAGGCCCAGGAGGCGCGCAAACTGGGTCGCCGTCTTGGCATTGCCGAGGTCGGGGGATACGACGACACAATTCTCGAGATTCCCGCCCCGGAAATGGTCGGCCAGCACCCCGATCGCCGTCAGGTGATCCACCGGCACCGAGAAGAAGCCGTGCACCTGCGGCGCGTGCAGCGCCATGGTCAGCACCCGGTGCGCGCCCGCGGTCGTGATCAGGTCCGCGACCAGGCGACCGCCCATGGAGATTCGGGAGGCGTCCTTCTTGTCCGATCGGGCATACGCATAGTGCGGTAGGACCGCGGTGATCTGCGCTGCCGACGCCCCCTTGGCCGCGTCGATCATCAGCAGGAGCTCCATCAAGGACTCCTGGGTCGGCGGCACGATCGGCTGGATGATGTAGACATCCCGCTGCCGGCAGTTCGCCCCGAGTTGCGCCTGCAGGCAGTCATTGCTGAAGCGCGAGGTCACGCTCGGCGACAAGGGCACCCCGAGCGCCGAGCAGATGCGTTGGGACAGGGCCCGGTGACTCGACCCGGAGAAGACCACGATGTCGCGCATACATTCCCTACGGCGCTGCGGACGGACTGGCGCCAGCCTAGCCGCCCACGCCTGCCCTCGCCGCCGAGAGTGCGGCTGTGAGGAAGCCCACCAACTCCCGCCGATGGGCTTCGCCGCCCCGATACGCGCCCGCTAGCGAGGCAAAGCCGTGCGGCGCACCCTGAAAGTTCGTGACCCGAACCGGTATGCCCGCGCTGGCGAGAGCCGCGGCATACCGCAGGCCGTCGTCACGGATCGGGTCCAGATCCGCGGTCTGGATCAGCGCCGGCGGCAGGTCGCGCAGGTCGCCGAAGAGCGGCGAGACGATGGGATCGCGCGGGTCGACGCCGCTCCCGTCCAGATAGTGCCCGAGGAAGGCGTGGATGCCGGCGCGGGTCAGGATGGGCGCCGACGCGTGCTCGTCGATGGACGGCGAGGCGAGCGTGCAGTCCACTGCCGGATAGATCAACGCCTGAGCCCGTATGCCGTCCGCCCCCGCATCGCGGAAGGCCTTCGTGACGACGGCGGCGAGATTCCCACCCGCCGAATCGCCCGATACCGCAACGCGGCTCGCGTCCACGGCGTACTGCTCGGCGCGCGCCAGCAGCCACCTCGTGGCGTCGATGCAGTCGTGCGCTGCGGCGGGCGCCTTGTGCTCAGGGGCGAGGCGGTAGTCGACCGACACCACGAAGGCGCCGACACCGGCCGCCAGGTCGGCACAGAGTGGGTCGTAGTTGAGGACATTGCCCTGCACCCAGCCGCCCCCGTGGTAGAAGAAGATGACCGGCGCGCCGGGTCCGCTGCGTCCGGATCGATACAGCCGCAACGGGATTCGCGTCCCGCCTCGCCCGTCGGCAACCGCGGTGGTGATGGTGACGCTCGGGTCGATGGCGCCCAGCACACGCTGCGCGAGCCGGCCGCGCGGATAGACCGCGGCACGATTGGCCGCGATGCCGTCGAGATCGAGATCCTGGATCGGCTTACGACCCGCCGCATCGACGAGCGTGACGACGGTGGTCAGCCAGGGGGCCATTCCGGGATAGGGGCGGAGCATGACGCATCCTTGCAGACCTGCGGCCCCGCAAATATTGCGGTCCCGCATAATCTGCGGGACAATGGGGCCATGATCGAAGACCAGAAGCCCGGCATCGAGGAAATCAAGGCCGCACTCGACGTGGCCGGTGCGATGACCCCGGTGGTTGCCCTGCCGCACTTGCGCGCGGCGGCCGACCTGCTGGCCCGGCTCATCGACGACGCGTTAGCGGCGGCCGTGCTCGACGAAGGCGCCAGCCTGCGGGGAGCCGGGGCCGCCGCGGGGCTGACCGAGAACGCCGTCGGCCCGCGCCTCGCGCGCACGGCTCGCCTCGCCGGCTATGCCAATGACGCGGGCCGGGTGACCGCGGACGCCATCCGCCGAGCCCAGTACGACGCGGAGACCGGCACACCGGCCCCGGCAGCACCGCCCACCCCGGCGCCCATGCGCTTCAAGCCCCGGCGACCCACCACCGAAGGAGCACCATGACCGACAGCACGCTGACTCATCTGTATTTCCTGCTCGACCGCAGCGGCTCGATGCAGTCGATCAAGACCGACACCGAGGGCGGCTTCGCGGCCTTCATCGCCGAGCAGCGCAACGCGGCTGGGCGATGCCGGGTCACGCTTGCGCAGTTCGACAACGCCTACGAGGTCGTCTACGCCGATCTCGACGTCGCCCTCGTCGAGCCGCTGACCCTGCAGCCGCGCGGCACGACCGCCTTACTCGACGCGATCGGCCGCCTGGTCACCGAGGCCGGTCAGGCCCTCGCGCGCCTGCCCGAGGCAGAGCGCCCCGGCACCGTCGTCGTCGCGATCATGACCGATGGCCTGGAGAACGCCAGCCAGGAGTGGACGCACGCGGCGGTCAAGGCGCTCATCGAGCAGCAGGAACGCGACTACCTGTGGCAATTCCTCTATATGGGGGCCGATCAGGACGCCATCGAGGTCGGCGCCAGCATCGGGGTCGCGGCCGCCAATTCGTTGACGTATGCCCGCGGTGCCGTCGCCCCCGCGATGGCCGCCGCGTCGAGCATGGTCGGCGAGTTGCGCACGGCCCGCCGGCACTGCGCCGACGCCTCGCTGCGCGGGTATTCGGAGAAGGAGCGTCGCGACTCGGCCGGATGAGCGCGACATAGGCTGACCGCATGGGTGTGCAGCGCGTCATGGGGATCGAGACCGAGTACGGCATCTCGATGCCCAAGGCGCCGCACGCCAACCCGATGGTGCTCTCGGGGCAGGTGGTCACGGCATACGCGCAGGCGCAGGGCGTACGCGCGGCGCGCGCCTCCTGGGACTATGCCGACGAGGCCCCGCTGCGCGACGCCCGCGGCTTCGACATCAGCCGCAGGGTCGCGCATCCCTCGCAACTGACCGACGAGTGGGGCGGCGACACCGACGACCCGACGCTCGCCAATGTCGTGCTGACCAATGGTGCCCGCCTGTATGTCGATCACGCCCACCCGGAGTACAGCTCACCCGAGGTGACCACCCCCCGGGCCGGGCTGATCTGGGACCGGGCCGGCGAGGCGATCATGGCCGACGCCGTCGCGCGGCTGGCCGCCAGCCCGCCCGGTGTCAACCTCTACAAGAACAACACCGATGGCAAGGGCGCCTCCTATGGCACACACGAGAACTACCTCATGCGGCGCTCGACGCCCTTCGCCGAGATCGTCCGGCACCTGACGCCCTTCTTTGTCGCGCGGCAGGTGATGTGCGGGTCCGGGCGGGTCGGCCTCGGCGTCGACTCGAAGCGCCCGGGCTACCAGATCGCCCAGCGCAGTGACTTTTTCGAGGTCGAGGTCGGGTTGGAGACGACGCTGAAGCGGCCGATCATCAACACCCGTGACGAGCCGCACTCGGTCGCCGACAAGTATCGCCGGCTGCATGTGATCATCGGCGACGCGAATCACTGCGATGTTGCGGGCCTGCTCAAGCTGGGCACCACCTCACTGGTCCTCGAGCTCATCGAGGCGGGGGCGATGACCGACAACCTCTCGGTGCGCAACCCGGTGGCCACGCTGCAGGCGATCTCGCACGACCCGAGCCTGACGACGCTGATCGAGTTGCACGACGGGCGCAAGCTCACTGCGGTGCAGTTGCTCTGGCGTTATCACGACCTGTGCCACGCGCGACTGGAGGCGACGGGGGAGGGGAGCGAACGGCATACGGCCGAGGTGATGCGGTGGTGGGCCGATGTGCTCGCGAAGCTCGAAAGCGACCCGATGAGTGCGGCCCGCGAGGTAGACTGGGTCGCGAAACTCCAGCTTCTGCAGGCCTATCGCGAGCGCGATGCGATGGAATGGAATGACCCGCGACTGAAGGCCATCGACATCCAATGGTCTGATGTCCGGCCCGACAAGGGGATCTTCAACAAGCTGCGGGCGGGTGGCCGGTTCACCGACCTCGTCTCCGAGGACGAGGTCGCGTCGGCCGTCACGAGGCCGCCGGAGGACACGCGCGCCTACTTCCGCGGCCGGTGCCTGGAGCGCTTCGGCGACGACGTGGTCGCCGCGTCCTGGGACTCGATCATCCTCGAAGTGCCCGGCCGCCGGACGCTGCACCGCATTCCGATGATGGAGCCGCTGCGGGGGACGCGGGAGGCGGTGGGCGACATCATCGACGCCAGCCCCGATGTCGCGGCCCTCCTGGAGTGGCTGACCGGCGACCTCGACCGCCGCTGACCTCGGCGATGGGAGCACGCCGTGCCTTACGGGGCGCTGTTGGCTCCGTGACATAGGCTCGAACAAAGCACCGAGAAGCGAGGTTGTCATGGCTGGCCAGGAGCAGATCAGGCCCACCCGTCGCGGGGACGGGGACGAGGGCGGCGGGGACGACGCCGGGCAGGTGAGCGCGCGCAAGGAACAGATCGACAGCGAGGTCGACGACCTGCTCAGCGAGATCGACGGCGTGCTGGAGTCCAATGCCGAGGAATTCGTCAAGAGCTTCGTGCAAAAGGGCGGGCAGTGACGGCTGCCGACGTGGGCAGGTTGCCGGACACCTTCCGGTCGGCCGGCTCCTCCTCCTTCACCGAGTTCGTCGCGACCCACGCCCCCGAGTTGCTGCCTGCCAGGCGCCCACTGCCACCAGGGTCGATCGATGCGCCGCACGGCACGACGATCGTCGTCCTGACGTATGCCGGCGGCCTGATCATGGCCGGCGACCGCCGGGCCACGATGGGCAACCTGATCGCCAACCGGGATATGGAGAAGGTCTTTGCGACCGATGAATTCTCGGTTGTCGGTATTGCCGGCACAGCGGGGCTGGCCATCGAACTGGTCAAGCTCTTCCAGGTGGAGCTGGAGCATTACGAAAAGATCGAGGGCACGCTGATGTCCTTGGAAGGCAAGGCGAATCGCCTTGCCGCGATGATCCGCGGCAACCTCGGGATGGCGATGCAGGGCCTGGCCGTCGTGCCGATCTTCGGTGGCTTCGACCTGGACACCGTGACCGGGCGGATCTTCTCCTATGACGTGACCGGCGGGTGCTACGAGGAGCACAACCACCACAGTGTCGGCTCTGGCTCGCCCTTCGCCCGGGGCTCGATGAAGAAGCTCTGGCACCCGGACATGGACCAGGCGCAGGCCTTGTCGGTGGCCGTCGAAGCGCTCTATGACGCCGCCGACGACGACTCGGCGACCGGCGGCCCCGATGTGCTGCGCCGGACCTGGCCGACGGTGGCCATCGTCGACGCCGAAGGCTCCCGCTTCGCCGAGGATGCGTCGGTTGCCGCCGCGGTCGAAGCCGTCCTCGCCGGTCGCACCGGCAACCCGGGAGGTGCCCGATGAGCCAGCAGCCGTTCTACGTCTCGCCCGAACAGTTGATGAAGGACCGGGCCGATTTCGCGCGCAAGGGCATCGCCCGCGGCCGCTCGGTGATCGTCCTCGGCTACGACTTGGGCATCGCCTTCGTCGCCGAGAATCGCTCGCGGGCGCTGCACAAGGTCTCCGAGATCTACGACCGCATCGGCTTCGCGGCCGTCGGCAAATACAACGAGTTCGAGAATCTGCGCGTGGCCGGCATCCGCTATGCCGACTTGCGCGGCTACTCCTATGACCGCTCCGATGTCAGTGCGCGAGCGCTGGCCAACGCCTACGCCCAGACCCTCGGCAGCGTCTTCATCCAGGAGAGCAAGCCCTACGAGGTCGAGATCTGTGTCGCCGAGGTCGGCACCACGCCCGAAGGTGATCAGATCTATCGCCTGACCTATGACGGCTCCGTCGCCGACGAGGTCGGCTGGCTCGCCATGGGCGGGGCCACCGAGCCGCTCGAAGCCGGCTTGAAGGAGCAGTGGCGACCGGGCATGACCCTCGCTGAGGCGTTGGGCCTGGCGGTGCGCCTACTCGCGATGGACCCGGCGGGCGGCGAGCCACGCCAACTCGACCAGAGCGGCCTCGAGGTCGCCGTGCTGGATCGCACCCGGCCGCGGCGCACCTTCCGGCGGATCACCGGGCCGCTCCTGGCCGCCTTGCTCAGCGAGTCCGACCCGACCAGCGATGCGCCCGCCGAGGACGGCGAGCCCGGGCATCGCGACATCCTGCACGATGTGGCCGGCGATCAGGCGTCGGCGAGCCCACGGCATACGTCCACCAATCCGCAGACGCAGCGGCCGGCGGAACAGGACGCGCAGGAAGGCGCCGGCGACGGCGCCGAGGGCGATTGACGCGGAGCGGGGAGAGGCGATGGAACGGCGCATCTATGGCATCGAGACCGAGTTCGGTATCACCTGCGTGGCCGACGGCCACCGGACGCTGACGCCGGACGAGGTCGCCCGTTATCTCTTCCGCAAGGTCGTCTCGTGGGGCCGCAGCTCCAACGTTTTCCTCAGCAATGGTTCCCGGCTCTACCTCGACGTCGGCTCGCACCCCGAGTACGCCACGGCGGAGTGCGATGACATCACCACGCTGATCGCCCACGACAAGGCGGGGGAGCGGATCCTCGACGACCTGGTCACCGATGCCACCGAGCGACTGGCCGAGGATGGGGTCAACGGAGCGATCTATGTCTTCAAGAACAACACCGACTCTGCCGGCAACAGCTATGGCTGCCACGAGAACTATCTGATCGGCCGGTCGGCGGAGTTCCAGAGCTTCTCCGAGGTGCTGATCCCCTTCCTCGTCAGTCGCCAACTCATCTGCGGCGCCGGGAAGGTCGTGGCCACCGCCAAGGGGGCGGCCTATTGCCTCAGCCAGCGGGCCGATCACATCTGGGAAGGCGTCTCGTCGGCGACCACCCGAAGCCGCCCGATCATCAACACCCGTGACGAGCCGCACGCCGACGCAGAGCGCTATCGCCGCCTGCACGTGATCGTCGGCGACTCCAATATGAGCGAGACGACGACCCTGCTCAAGGTCGGCAGCGCCGATCTCGTGTTGCGGATGATCGAGGAGGGCGTCGTGCTGCGCGACCTGACCCTCGACAACGCCATCCGCGCCATCCGCGACATCAGCCACGACCTGACCGGCCGGCGCACGGTCAAACTCGCCAATGGCCGCGAATTGAGCGCCCTCGAGTTGCAGGGCGAATTCCTCTCCAAGGCAATGGATTTCGCGGATTCGCGAGGCTACGACGATCCGCAGACCAAGCGCGTGCTGGAGTTGTGGGGACGCACGCTGACTGCGGTCGAGACGGGCGACCATACGCTCATCGATCGGGAGATCGACTGGGCGATCAAGCACCGCCTCCTGCTGACGTATGCCGCGAAGAACGACCTGCCGATGGCTCACCCGCGCATCGCGCAACTCGACCTCGCCTACCACGACGTCTCGCCCGGCCGCGGCCTGTTCGCCATGCTGCAACGCCGCGGGCTCGCCGAGCGCGTGGTCACCGAGGCTGAGGTGGTGGCGGCGAAGGACTCACCGCCCCAGACGACCCGGGCCAAGCTGCGGGGCGATTTCATCGCTGCAGCCAAGGAGATGCGCCGGGATTTCACGGTCGACTGGGTGCATCTGAAGCTCAACGATCAGGCTCAACGCACGGTCTTGTGCAAGGACCCGTTCCTGGCGAGCGACCCCCGCGTGGAGCGCCTCATCGAGAGCATGCGAGCCACGTCCGCGCCCAAGCCCTGAGCGCCGGGAACCGCACGGCGCTCACAAACGCTCGGGTTAGGGTGGAGTCGATGCGCCGCTGCGCGCGGCCCGCTTTTCGCTGACCCGACTACCGAGGTTGACTCGTGACTTCTGCTTTTGCCCGTCCCGGGCGTGCCCTGATCGCTGCTGCCGCGGCGACAACCCTCGCGCTGGGCGTCAGCGCGTGTGGCTCCGACGACGCCACGTCGGGCAATAGCTCGTCGTCGGCCTCGGGGAGCGCCACCGCCTCCGCGGCTCCGGCCGTGACCGACGGCGAGATCGCCGACGTCAAGGTGACCGGCGGGAGCGAGAAGGAGGCCCCGAAGGTCACCTTCGCCAAGACGCCCTGGGGCGTGGGAGCCTACGCATCCGCCGTGTTGAAGGAGGGTTCGGGCGACGCGAGCACCGACAAGAATGTCGTCGTCGTGGACTACACCCTGGTCAACGCGACCAGCGGCAAGGTGCTGGACGAGAGCTATTCGACCGCTGCCGGCGGCTTCAATGTGGGGGATGAGTCTCTCCTGACCGGCTTGCGCAAGGCGCTGACCGGGGTCAAGAAGGGTGAGCGGGTCGTCGTTGCCATTCCGCCGGCCGATGCCTTCGGCGCCCAGGGCAACGCGCAAGCGGGCATCGGCGCCACCGACACCCTGGTTTTCGCGTTCGATGTCGAGAGTCTGATCACGCCGCTGGCCAAGGCCGAGGGGACCACGGTGGCCCCGAAGAAGGGCCTGCCTGAGGTCACGTGGAATGACGGCAAGGACGCGGGCTTCGTGATGCCGACGTCCGACCCGCCGACCAAGCTGGTCATCCAGCCGCTCATCGAAGGCAAGGGCGCGACGGTCAAGAAGGGCCAGACCGCCGTCGTCACCTACACCGGCGCGCTCTGGCGCGACGGAAAGGTCTTCGACTCCAGCTTCAAGCACAGCGGAACCTTCAGCTTCCCCGTCGGCGCCGGCAAGGTCATCGCCGGCTGGGACAAGGGCGTCGAGGGCCAGAAGGTCGGCTCGCGCCTGCTGCTCGTCGTCCCGCCGGACGAAGGCTACGGCTCGGCCGGCTCGGGAGACATCAAGGGCACCGACACGATCGTCTTCGTCGTCGACATTCTCGCCGCCTACTGACCCCGCGTTTCGTTACCCAAGGAGCAGAGCCCGTATGCCATTCGACCCCAACACCGAGCGCCCGGAGATCGACTTCCCCGAGGGTGAGGCGCCCGCGGACCTCGTCATCGAGGACATCACCGTCGGCGACGGCGCCGAAGCCAAGGCCGGCTCGACCGTGCGCGCCCACTATGTCGGCGTCGCCCACTCCACCGGCGAGGAGTTCGACGCCTCGTGGAACCGCGGCGCCCCGCTGGACTTCCGGCTCGGCGTCGGCCAGGTCATCCCCGGCTGGGACCAGGGCATTGCGGGCATGAAGGTCGGCGGTCGGCGCAAGCTGACCATTCCCGCCCACCTGGCGTATGGCAACCGCGGCGCCGCCGGCGCGATCAAGCCCGGCGAGACCTTGATCTTCGTCGTCGACCTGGTCGACGTCCGCTGACGCTTCACGTCGAGTGGCCGGTTCAGGGTCATCGAAAGGCCAGTCCAGCCCTAAGCTGGCCGAGGCCCGGCCACTCGACGGGGCGGAACCGGCCACTCGACGGGGCTGAACCGGCCACTCGACGGGGGGGTCAGTTCAGCAGGAGGCGGGCGGCGTAACGGCCGGCGGCAGCGTTGGCGAGGAAATACTCCCGGTCCGCGTCCAGGCCGCGGCCCATGCTCGACAGCGCGACCGGTGAGGTCGCAAGCGCCTCGTCCAACCCGTCGACCGGCTCACCCGCCAGGGTGAGCCGGTTGTGCGTTTCCCGGGCGAGGTCGTCGGCCTGGGCGTCGACCAGCTCGCCGAATTCGCCGGGCAGCCCCGGGACCACCAGCGTCGCCCGCCCCAGCACCAGCCGCCCGTATGCCGTTCGGCTGTGGTGCGAGATGCCGTAGTGCCGTCCGCGGGGGTCGGCCGCCGACACCCGCAAGGCCCCAAGGCCGCGTCCACCGAGCGTGTGCACGGCGTTCAGGGCCTCGCCGGCGGCGAGCCCGGTGAATCCGAAGGGCGTCCCGGTGCCGACATTCCCCGGCCCCTGGGTAACGACCGCCAGATCGGCGCCGAGGACATATTTGGCGGCGAGCAGGGCCGAATGCAGGGTGACCGCCTCGTGGCTGCCGCCGTACGCCTGGCCGACGGTGATCGTCGTGGCCAGCCAGCCGGCTTCGCTCAGCCCGGCAACGGCCATCGAGAAGGCCAGCGGCAAGGCGCCGCCGTCCGTCATCACATAGACGACCCTCGCCGCCGGGGCCAGCGACCGGACGCCGCACAGGATCGGAGCGAGCGCCGAGTGCAGGTCGGCAACGAGGACCGGGAAGCCGTCCAGGTCGCCGACTGCAGCCGACCCGCCCAAGAAGGCCTCGTGCGCCGGGCTCTCCTGCTCATCGATCGCCAGCACGAGCTGCTGCTGCGGGGTGTACCGCGCCTTGACGATATGCCCCGGCCCGGGCGCCGGGTCGGCGGGCCGGGCATCCGGCGCCGCCACGACGAAGGCATAGCCGCCGGTGCCCAACCCGCGCTCCAACGCCGAGGTGTTGAGCAGCACTCGGTCGCCCACCTCGAGCGAGCCGACGATGTCGGCATAGCCAAGCGCCCGGACGGTGAGCGAATCCGCGCCGCCCTCGCGCGCGTCGCCCACCGGCTCGACGGCAACGGCATACTCGATCGCCCCGCCCCACGCCCGGCGGCGCTCGCGCACGGTCCCGACTCGCCACTGCATCACGCAGCGAACGCTAGCCGCCTCGGTTAGCGTTGGACGCGATGTCCGCGCCCAATAGTGCCGCCGCCAAGACCGAGCGGCTGATGAACCTCGTCATGACGCTGCTCTATACGCGGCGTCCGCTACCGAAGGCCCGGATCCGCGAGATCGTCGAGCAATACCGTCTCGCCCCCAACACCGAGGCCTTCGAGCGGATGTTCGAGCGCGACAAAGAGGACCTGCGCGAGCTCGGCATCCCGCTGGTCACCGAGGACATCACCGCCGCCTGGGAGGACGAGCCGGGCTATCGCATCCACGAACGCGACTACGCCCTGCCCGATCTACACTTCGAGCCCGACGAACTCGCCGTCCTCGGCCTCGCCGCGCGCGCCTGGTCCCACGCCACGCTCGCGGCTCCGGCAGCCACCGCGCTTCGCAAGCTGCGGGCCGGCGGCGTCGAACCCGACGGCGACGCCTTCATCGGCGTCGAGCCGCTCGTCGCCACCCGCGAGCCCGCCTTCGCCCCGCTCCTGGACGCCCTGTTGACGTTGACCCCGGTCTGCTTCGAGTATGCGCGCCCCGGCCACGACGCTCCCGCCACGCGGCGTGTCCACCCCTGGGGCCTGGCGACGGCCTCGGGCCGCTGGTATCTCACCGGCCACGACCTCGACCGCGACGCCCCCCGCGTCTTCCGCCTCAGCCGGATCGCCGGCGCGGTCCGCACGGTCGGCGCCTCCGGCTCGTATGCCGTTCCCCCGCACCACAATCCGGCCGCCATGGTGGGCCGTCGGCGGGAGGCGGACACGGCATACGTCGCTCTTGTGCGGGTGCGTCCGGGCACGGGTCACGCGCTGCGCGCGCGCAGCGACATCGTCGACGATGCTCTCGACTGGACCACGCTTCGCCTGCCGTATGCGGATCGGTCGGCCACCGCGAGCGAGCTCGCCTCCTACGCTGACGACGTCATCGTCGATCTCCCTGACGACCTGCGGGCGGCGGTCATCGCCAATCTCGCCGGGGCAGCGGCCGGCTCCGCGCGGGAGGGGGCAGCGTGATCATCGCGGAGAGCGCCAGCGCGCGCGTCCCACGTCTGCTCAGCCTGGTGCCCTGGCTGGTCAACCGGCAGGGCGTCGACATCGATCAGGCCGCCCGCGAGCTCGGGGTCTCGGTCGCGCAGTTGCAGGCTGATCTCGATCTGCTGTTCATGTGCGGCTACGGCACGATGACCGATGAGTTGATCGATGTCTCCACCGAGGGCGGCAAGATTTTCATCCGCAACGCCGAGACCATCGCCCGGCCGCTGCGCCTTTCGCGCGCCGAGGCCCTGACGCTGATGGTCGGCTTGCGAGCACTCGCCGGCGCCGACGGCGTCACCGACGCCCCGGTCGTCGAACGCGCCCTGGCCAAGCTCGAGGCCGCGGCGGCAAGCATCATGGGGGAGGGCGGCAGGGTCGAGGCGGTCCTCGATGACGCCTCGACGGCCGACACCCGGGCCGTGGTTGCCGATGCCCTCAAGGCGCACCGCCGCCTCCACCTGCGCTATCACGTCCCCGCGCGGGACGAGAGCACCGAACGCGATGTCGACCCGATGCGCCTGCTGGGCATCGAGGGACACTGGTATCTCGAAGGCTGGTGCCATCGCGCCAGCGACACCCGGCTCTTCCGGCTCGACCGGATCACCACTATCGAGATCCTCGACGCCGACGGCACGCCACCGCCGGACGCCCGGACCCGTGACCTGAGTGCGGGCACTTTCGTGGCCTCCGCAGACCACCCGGTCATCACCCTCGACCTCAGCACCGGCTGGGAATGGGTCGCCGAGTATTATCCGGTCGAATCCGTGGACCTGCCGCAGGAGGACGGCCCGGCCACGCGCCGGGTGACGCTCCGGGCGGGGGAGACCGGCTGGGTGCGCCGCCTGGCACTGCGCTCCGGTGGCGGTGTGCGGGTCGTCGCCCCGCCCGAACTCGCGCGTGAGGTCAGCGAGGCCGCGGGGCGGGCGCTCGCGGCCTACGGGCACACGCAGACACCAGTGGGGGAAACCGGCGACGGCACCGCGGCGAATGAGGTGCATGCTCGATGACCTGGTGGGCGTGGCTGCTCGTCTTCGTGGGCATCCTGAGCGGTGGTGGCTGGTGGATCTGGAGGCGCGCCCGCGCGACCTGGCGCTCGGCCAAGGCGCTGAGCGTGGCGGCGGGCGACCTCGGCGCGGCCACGGCCCTCCTGGACTCCGCCGCCGAGCGGCCGCCCCTCGCCCCGGCCCGGCTGGCGGTCTTCGAGCACCCAGAGACGATGTACAGGGAACGCACAGCAACGCGTGCGACCGTCGAGAATGAACGACGGACTCGGCGCGAAGCGAACCTGCCGCGCTGGGCCCGGCGTTAGACTCCTACCCAACGTCCGTCATCCGAAAGGCCCGCCATGCCCAGCCTTGGTGCCCCCGAGCTGATCATCATCGCCCTGGTGGTGATTCTCCTTTTCGGCTGGAAGCGCCTGCCCGACGCGGCCCGTTCGCTCGGCCGTTCGGCTCGCGTCTTCAAGGCCGAGGTCAACGAGATGAAGGCCGAGGACCAGGCCCGCAAGGACGCTTCGAACCCGCAGGACGGCAACGCGCTGCGCGACGACAAGAGCCCGCGCACCGACAACCAGTCCTGAGCCGGTGGCGCTCCGAGTCCCGGGGCGCTCTTCGCGGGTGAGTCGCAAGGACAACCCGGAGGGGCGCATGCCCCTCATTGAGCATCTGATCGAGTTCCGCAACCGGGTGGTCAAGTCCGCCCTCGCGATGGTCGTCTTCTCGATCGTCGGCTGGTTCACCTTCGACTTCGTCTACGCACACCTGACCGCCCCCATCACCGAGGTCGCTCGCGAGCGCGGCTATGACGCGGACAAGGTCGCGCTGAACTTCGCCGGTCTGACGGCCGCGTTCAGCACCCGGATCAATCTGGCGCTGTGGACCGGCCTGATCCTCTCCAGCCCGGTCTGGCTCTATCAGGCCTGGGCCTATATCGTCCCGGCCCTGACCAAGCGCGAGAAGAAGATCTCGCTGGTCTTCATCGGTGCGACGATCCCGCTCTTCCTCATCGGCTGCGGCTTCGGCTACTGGATCCTGCCCAAGGCCGTCAACATCCTGCTCGGCTTCACCCCGCCGAATGCCTACAACCTGCCCGAGGCGGCGCTCTACTTCCGGTTCGTGACGCGGATGATCTTGGCGTTCGGCATCACCTGGCTGCTACCGGTTGCCCTGGTCGGCTTGATCGCGGTCGGTGCCCTGCCCGGCCGCAGTTTGATGCGCCAGTGGCGCCCGGCCATGGTGGTGATCTTCATCGTGTGCGCGATCGTCACCCCGACGCCCGACGCGGTCACGATGTTCTTCATGGCGGCGCCGCTCATCGTGCTCTACTTCGTCGCGGCTCTGATCGGACTGCGCTTCGACAAGCGCCGCGCCGCGAATGCTCCGGACTGGACCAAGGTCTCCGACGATCAGGCATCCCCGCTTTAGTTTCTCGTTATCCGCGAGGAATCGCGTTACCCGCCCTAGACCGTATGGAGTGACCGCTCAGGATGGTTGAGTCGGTTGCGGGCCGGGGCCTCACTCACAAACACTCGTGGGTTACCGAGCAGGGGCCGCCTGCTCGGCCAA
>NZ_BAAAPN010000010.1:0-12784 GCF_039531165.1 Nostocoides vanveenii
GCCCCCATGGGCAGATCCCATGGCCACCACCGGGCAGTTCTCATGACCGTCAGCGGGCAGGTCTCATGACCGCCACTGGGCAGTTCCTACTGGCCCTTGACACACGTAATAGAACGGCCGGATCACCTCCAGCCACTGTGCCCACGGCAGCACGCCATCCATCAACTCCAGGAACTGCTCACGACGCGAAACCCGCCGCCGGTTCCCATACTCGACATCACTCAAACTCAGCTGCTCACCACGCACACAAGAATTCTCCCCGAGCCAGCCCTCCACGTCACAACGACCGGCCGAGATCACCCGAATAGATCAGCGATTCCTTAGCGTGGGACACGAAGGCCTCCGTGGTGAGAGTGGTTGCTGTGGTAGCTCCACACCTCACCCGGAGGTCTTCGTCATGATCCAGCCGACCCGCCGTGCCTAACCTCCCCGGCCAGAACAGCTAGGCGGTCCACTTCCTCGGCGTACTCGGCGACCGTGGCACGGGGGACGTCGGTATCGGACCAGCCGATGACGGGGACCTGCCGGACGTCCAGACCCATCTCGGTCGCCAGGGTCTGGAATCGACGGTTATGGTAGCGCCCCTGGCGGGAGCAGTCCTGGACGCGGCGGACGTGTGCGAGGGCGTGGGTGGCCTCGTGGAGCAGCGTTCCGAGGACGGCGACCGCGCCGCGACCGAGGCCCTCCCCACCGACGAACACTTCAGGGAGCCGCTGCCCTGCTGCGGTGTGGGTGTGGTGCCAGCGCATGGCGGCGAAGTGCCCGAGGCGCAAGACCCCGCGGGGCATGCCGATGCTGCCGGACGCCAGCACGATGACGACGTCGGGGATCTCGGGGTGCTGCCGTTGAATCGCGGCCCAGGTGGACTCGAAGGCGGAAACGATCGGTGACGACAGCGTGCCCGTGAGGGCACGCGAGGCAGGCGCGGGCTCGTCGCGCGAGGATCCGCTGTCGGGACGGGTGGTGGTCGGGGTGGCAGTCATGGGGTCGCCTCCTCTCCGCTCGGTGGGCTGCGGTGGAGGGGTGCTGTGCCCCCTCCGCCGTGAGCGGCAGGTACCGGGCCCGGCGAGGCTCGCCGTCCACTCCCTACCGACTGCCCCGGCCACCCGCAGGTGCGGAGCACCTTCCCGGGCCACCCACCATGGCGATCAGGAGTTGACGGGGAGACCGGGCGCGGTACTGGAAGGTGAGCCGACAGACCAAGGTGATCGGCCTGGTCGCGTCGCCCCGTATCGGCCTCTGAGGCTTCCCATGCGAGCCGCACGGGAAGTACTGGGCGTCGTCGCCGCATTGCCCGACCCCGCAGTCGCGGCCTACCGTGACAGAATCTTCGGCCCTTATCGCTGTCTTAAGTTTCGCCGCAGGCAAATGAGAGTGATCTACGTCACATGAACATTCGTTACATAACCGACTTCTGTTTCGATCGCCACCGGTACCTCACAGGCGGCTCCCCAATTTTCGTACGTTTGTCCACAGCTCTGAGCCGGATCTCCACAGGGTAGTTACACGAATGGGATTCGGCGCTCTGGCACTGGCACTCGGGCCGGTAGAGTGCTGGCTGCGCGAATACCCCGACCACCAGAAGGTCAGGGTGTGACCTTCAGAAGGTGGCCGGGGCATCGCTCTACTTGGCTGGTAGGCGAGAACCGTATCAACCTTCGAAGATCAATCGTGCGAGACGTGACCGGAAAGTCCGGTGACGTCGGAAATCTCACGAAGGAGCTGAGATGGCAATCGCACTCGGAACCACGGCCAAGACCGGCGAGAAGTGCCCGGAAAGTGGGGTCTGGCGGGTGGTCGGTTCGCCCTCGACAACCGCCCCGATCGCCAAGGGCAACACTATGCCGCCCTACCAGGGCAAGGCCGTCACCTGGGAGCTCACCCGCTTGGCCTGATCGTCAACTCCGAGTGGATCCGCTCGATCATTCGAGTCGGGTCCACTCGGGGCCTGGTGACATGTGTCCATGGAGGCGTCGCCGACTGTCGAGAGTCTTAGGCGGCGTGTCCGCTGATAACCAGGCGAGGGGGTGAATCTCTCATGCCAAAGCGCAGCTCTTCAAAGGTGGGACGGAGCGCCGTCACCGGTCGCTTCGTCAAGCAGTCCACTGTTCAGCGTCACCCGAAGACCACCGTGAACGAGACGCGGAAGAAGTAGCGCCCGTGTGCCCGGCCGAGCCTCCGGCCGGGCACACGGACCCTTCGTCAGCCGACCAGTGCAGCGAGAGTTGGCTTCAGAGGGATACCTCTTCGGTCGTGGCTCACGCAGACCCATCTGGAGGGCGCCGATGATCCCTGAACGGCGGCTTTCAACGAGAGCCACGAGCGACCAGTCGAGGACCCATCGCGCAATATCCTTCCGGCAGTGAGACAGGCTGGCCTGGATGGTCAGTTGCCCCACGCCAGGCCGCGGAAGACGGCAGCAGCTCGGGGGTTGGCAGCGAGGGTGAACTGGGTGTTCCCGCCGTGGACCACGTCGAAGTAGATGCTGTAGAGCACGCGACCGGCGGCTCCTGGCGGGATTGGTTGGCCGGCGGCCCAGGCGGTGTTGTTGGCGTTGCCGTCCAGCCAGGTGTGCATGGCGGTGATGTACTCAGGATGATCGCCGCCGCACCCGCCGCCTGCGGGGCACAGGCCCCACTCGGGCAGGGCGATCGGCTTGCCGTGCAGTTCGGCGAACCGGCGCCAGGTCTCGATGCCCACGGGCGCGGTCACGCTGCCTCGGCTGAACGCGGCGGTGAGTTCGGCGACGCTGGAGCCGGGCGCGTGCCAGTCGTAGGAGTCGACGCCGACGACGTCGACGAGGTCGTCGCCGGGGTAGGCGTCGGGGCCGTTGATGTCGAGGTGGGAGCCGTCGTTGGGCGACCAGGTGACGTAGGCCTCCGGCATCACCGATCGCAGGATGCCGACCCAGCGGCGGAACGCGGCCCTGTAGTCGGCGAGGGTGGCGCTGCTGACCTGCCATTCGGTGTACCAGTCGCCGTTGAACTCGTGCCAGGGCCGCACGAACGTCGGCCCGGTCGCGTGGGCGCGCTTGGCTTTGAGCGCCTCTGCCGCTGCACGCCAACGGGAGTCGAACGCACCCGATGCGGCGGCGGCGTAGCTCTCGCCGGAGCCGAGGATGGTGCCGCCGACGGCGATGTCGATGGCGCCGGTCCAGTCGGTGAGTCCGTCAAGGCTGGGCAGGGTGGTTTGCACGTCGGCGCTGGTGTCGGACCAGGTGCCGATGATGGTGACGTTGACCATGGCGTTCCGGTCCCCGGACGTGCCGGCGTACCAACCACCGGCGGCGCCTCCGCCGGAACACCCCGCGGTCGCGGTGACGTCGCCGGTTCCGTTGAGGGAGAGGTGGACGTGGTCGAAGTGGTTCGCGGTCGGGTTGCCGCGGTCGGGCATTGCCCTCCAGCCTTCGGCGGACCGGGCGGGTGACCAGATGCGTTGGCGCCAGATCACGTACTTCACGTCCAGCTCGCCTGCGTGCTCCTGCAGGTAGGTGGCGAGAGCGTCCCCTGCGGCGGCGCCATCCGGGATGTCGTTGGTCATGAAGTCGAGGGCGAGGCCGGCGGGGTGTCCCGTGGGGTCGACCGAGTCATAGGCGCGGTAGCCACCCACGGTGGTGAAGCCGAACATCGGGCCAACCAGGTTCGCGACGTAGGTGGCCTGGGGCTGCACCTGCCCGAGCTGGTAGACCGACGTCCCCACGGAGACGGGCAGGACGCCGGCGGCGCCGCCGAGGAGGCGGGTCGCGAGCTGGGTAGCCAGGGCCTCCCAGGCGGCGTAGGCGTTGGGAAAGGCGCTGCGCTGCACCGCCTGTGCGGCGGCGGCGACGGACATGGCCTGCCAGCCCGGGATGTCCAACAAGCCGGCGTTGGTGGTGTGGTCGGCGATGCCGTAGAAGGCGTCGGCGGCTAACTCAGGGGCGAGGATCTGCGCGGGTGTCCCCCAGCCGGATGAGGGACGTTGCTGGAACAGGCCGAGGGAGTCCAAGTCACCCGTCGTCCGGTTCTCCAGGCTGCTCTCCTGCATCGCCGCGGCCAACGCGACGATCACCCCGCGCAGACCCACTCCAGCGCGTTCGCCTTCAGCGGCGATGACTTGCGCGTTCGCTTCCTGGCTCGCGGTCAGCTGAGGGACATCCGCGGCAGCGGCCGGGGTGCGGCAGGGCTGCTGGGAGGGCGCTCCGAACAGCAGGGGCGCCAGGAGCAGCACGAGCAGGAGTAGCGCGACGCCGAGGACGGCGGTCCGGGGGACGGCGCGCCGACGGGGCCGGGCGCCGACGTAGAGGGCTGTGGCCGTGGTGGCCATGTCAGCTGCTCGTCCCGGACGGCGTCCCCGGGCTGCTCGGTGACGACGGCGTCAGCGGGCCGGTGCGCCGGACGGCCTCGAGGGAGGCGACCTTCGAGCGGCCGCCGCTCGAGCGCGCGACGACGCGGAGTCGGGCGCCGTCGGTGACGACGAGGAACGTCGCGTCGGTGTCGGTGGCGGACTCTGCGGTGACGGAGACGACGGTGGTCGCCGGCACGTTGCGGGGGTCAGTGGTCTCCAGGTCGGCGGCCAGCTCGGCCGTTGCGTCAGCGGTGACCTGGGCCAGCCACTTCGTGCGCGGCCATCGCGGGTGCGCCCACGCCGTCACGAACCGGGTGACCACCGTGCGTGCCTTCGCAGCGGCCGACGGCTCCACAGATGGTTCTGCGGACGGCGTCGAGGCCTCACCTGTTGCGGGCCTGGACGCTGGCGGCTGGGCCGCGACGGACCTCACGACGGGCGTGGTCGGCATGGCCGCCCTGGTAGCAACGGCCCTGGGAAGCGACGTGGGCACCGCCATGGCCGTCTCCTCGGGATCCGCCTGGGCCCGCCACACAGTGCCGGCGATCAGAACGGCGAACATCGCAGCAGCCACCCAGTACCCGCCGCCCCCAAACCTCAGCGGTGACCGCGGCCGAGAGGGGGCAGGCACTGCGGGCTGGCCGGGGCGGTAAGTGTCCAGGTCGCGGTAGCCCATGCGTCAGCCCGGCTGCCGGGTGGAGCGGGCACGGCTCCCATCGACGCGCCGGGCGTGTGGCGCAGTCCGGGTGATCTCGCGCGGCGCCGCCCGCCGCGGGAGGGTGCCGGGCCGCGGCGCCGACTGTACGGGCGGCGGCAAGGTGTAGCGGATGGCGTGGGCTGACGGCGCCTGCCGCCGCTGCGTGGAGTGCCCCCGCTCCCACCGGATCTGCTCGCGCGGCGAGGCACTACCGGGCCGGATCAGGGGGCCGCTTCGCGTTCCCGGCGAGCCCGAAGAGGCGGAGGCGGGCCGCAACTCGCGGGTCCCGTTCTGCTGCGCACCCGAAGGGGCCAACGCGCCCCGACCCGACAGGGCCGTTCCGTTCAGGCTCGGCCGCACGGGCTGACCCGACGAAGGCACGGCAGAACGCTTGGGGTAGAACGCTTGACGACGACGACCCGGAGCCCCGCCGCTGCCGCCACTTCCCCCTCCGCTACCGGCCGGCGCCCCTCCACCGCCGGACGAACCACCACGTCCTCCGCGCCTACCGCCGCCACCGACACTCTGCGAGGTTGCGGCACTACCACCGGAGCGGGTGCGCAGCGCGCCGCGAGTTCCGCGGAGCAGGCGACGCATGGCCGTGATCCCCAGGGCCAGTCCTATCGCGCCCATCCGGCCGCCACCGGCCTCAGAGACGAACAGGACGCGCTCCAGGATCGAGCGGGCGTGCCAAGCCGCGAACATGATCGCCGTCAACATGATCGCGACCGGCAACCAGCCCTGGGTGGCAGCGAGGCTGGTCGCGGCGACAATGGCCAGCTCGGCCCCGCTGAGGATGGCCGTGGTCAGCGCCGACAGCAGGATCAGACCGCCGATCAGGTTGAGGAAGTCCAGTCCGATCCGCCGCAGCCGGCCAGGCACCGCGAGCAGGCACAGGAACACCGTCATCAGCGACATCAGCAGCAGCGCGGTGACCCACGGCATCAACGCGAGCAGGGCCAGGCCCCCGATCACCACGACGGCCGCGATGCTGGTGACCACCGAGAACAGGGCGACAGCGATCCGGCTGGCCGGATCGTAGCCGCGCACGTACCGCACAGTGGCGGCGTCTGATGATCCACCTTCCGCCTCGGTGATGGTCGATTCGAGGTAGTCCTTGCGTTCGTCGTCCGTGGTCAGGGTCAACCAGGTTGGGGCATAGGCCCGGCACGCGGCCTGAGAACCGAACTGCACCTGACACCATGGGACGGCGGCGAAGCTGCGCCACACGGCGTCCCCCGAACCCCGCGCCAGGTCCCGGGTCGGGTCGCCGGTGTTCAGGCTCGCGCCGGGCCATTCGAAAGGCATCCCCTGGTCGCTGACCGAGGACGTGCCGATGCCGGTCACGGTGCGGGCCAGGAGTTGCCGAGCCTGGTCGACCCCGGACAGGATCGCGGGCCCGCTGACCGCCATGGCGACCGCGCCGACGCCGAGGCCGAGCGTCCAGAGCACCTGGCTGAACGCGTCACGCCCGGCGCGGGCTATGCCATAGGCAACGACCACGCCGACGCCCAGGGCGGTCGGTAGCAGCCACGTGTTCAGGTCGGCGGCGACGGCCTGCAGGTTGGTGCCTAGCTCGGCGACGCCGGTGTCGCGGGAGGTGAGCGCGTTCAGCCACCAGGTCAGGCCGATGGCCAGCTTGACCAGTGCCATCGCCAACGCCAACGCGCCCTCGTAGATCACAGCGGCGGTCTTCTCGGTGATGTCGGACAGGCCCAGATCGCTGTAGATCCGGTAGTCCTCGGTCGCGGTCGCCTCGAACAGGGTTTGGCCCGCGCCGCCGGCCAGGTTCGGGATCGCGAACAGCCCACCCAGACCGTCGGGGTCGGTGGGTGCCGCCGTAGCCCCGGCCCACGCCGGCGCCGAGCCGACCGCGTAGAACCCGGCCGTCGCTGCGGTGACGCTCCAGCGGCGCCTCATCCCCGCTCCGCCTCTCCCGCGGCCGCAGCGACGGGCTCGGCGGTGAGCGCGTCGTCCGGCGCGGGCAGCTGCACGACGGCCGGGGGAAGGGTGGCGTGCGTCTCGTCGGCGTAGCGGGCAGCGGAGGCCTGCGCGGAAGTGTCCAGGGTCGCCCGTAGTGCCTCGGTGGGGATGGTCACCTGCACTGTGGCCACCCGGCCCTGCCGGTCCCGGAACAGGCAGTGACCCCGGCGGACGTCGTGGGTCGGCTGCTCCGCGAACAGCGACCCGGTCGAGCGGTCCAGGGCGTCGATCAGGTGCCGGCTGTCGTCGTTGACCGGCAGCCCGACGAGCTCGGCCAGGGCGCTCTGCTCCTGGTTGGTCTGCTGGGCGAACCCGAACACCGAGGAGATGCTCTCCACCAGCCCAGGCAGCGACGTCAGACCGGTGACGTCCTGAGTGTCCAGCATCAGCGTCAGCCCGAACGCGGCGCCCATCCGGGCGGCCTGGGTGAGGTAGACCCGGCCGTCGGTCGAGGCGGTCAGCAGGTGCACCTCGGGGAAGGCGAGCAGCTTGGCGCGGTGCCGCATGTCGCGGGCGCCGGCCATGGTGGTGCACCAGCCCAAGACGCCGCGCAGGGCGGCGACGCTCATTCGTTGCGACGGCGTCCACCGCTCTTCGGGGGTGTCGGCCTCGGGCAGGCTCACCCCAGGGAACTGCAGCACCGTCAGCCCCGACCGGGTCGGCAGCGACACCTCGTCGCCGGTCGGTTTGCCGGCGACGAGTCGGCCGAACCCGGTGGCGGTGGTGGCTTTCAGGGTTTCGGCGACATCGTGGATCAGGCTGCCCTCGGTGCTGGCGCTGCCGATCCGGACCAGGTTCTCCACCACCTGCCAGCTGCGTGGCCCCGGGTGCGCGCGGACCTGGGCCGCGGCGCGTTGCAGCATGCTGGTCGCCTGGTCGGCGAGGTGTCGTGGCAGGCAGAGCGACAGGGCGCCGACGACGTTCTCGACGGCGTGCTCGGGGTCGCTGGTCGCGAAGGCGTCCAGGACTCCGGCGTAGGCGGGCCCGACCTGGATCAGGTCCGCGGCGACGCCGTACTCCCTGGCGGCAGTCACCACCCCGTCGGCGTCGCCCTTGAAGTCGACCAGCACCACCCACGGGTTGCGGTCGGCGTTGGCCGGGGCGAGACAGACGTCCAGACAGGCCAACTGCATGAGAGTGGTCTTGCCGCGCCGGGTCCGCCCGGTGAGGGCGGTGACCGGGGCGTCGGCCTGGGCGACCGCCTCGGTGGCGAGGTAACGGACCAGGCTCGAGGTGGTGCCGGTGGTGTACCCGATCGAGGGGATTGCCGGGTCAGAGGACCCGACTCGTGACCCGCCCCAGAACCAGGACTGCGCGAACGCCGTCGCGTCGCGCCAGTGCCCGAGGTCGGGCACCCGGACCCGGTCGCAGGGCAGCGTCTCCAGCCAGCCTTCGCGTTGCTCGTCGGCCATCACCACGGCGGTGATTCCGATCTCGTCGTAGGCGCTGACCAGGGCAGTGGTCTTCGCGTCGAGCTCGGCCCGGGTCCGGCCGGTGACCACGATCCGCGGGTGATCGTTCACCAGCAGCGTGTGCCGCCGCGACAGGCTGAACTCGATGCCCCGCAGCTCATCCTCAGCCGTCAGGATCGACTCCTCCGGCTCCCCCGCCGAGGTCTTCGCGGCGGACTGCCGCTGCTCCTTCGCCGCGCGCCGAGCCTCCCCGACCGCCTTGCGGGAGGCACGGAACGACGGCACCGTGAACCGGACCGACGCCTCGGGCAGCACCAGGATCGGGCCACCGGCGGTGGCCTCGGCATCCAGCGGCGACGTCTCCACCATGCCGAGCAGGGCCAGCCACTCCTGGCCCGGGGTGACCAGCACCTCGGGGAAGTCACTCAACGCCAACACCGTGCCGAAGCAGGCACCGGCGCCACTCGGGCTGAGGACGACGAAGTGATCGGGCCCGAACTCCACCCGACCGGCCGTCAACCGCGCCAACGGCGCCCCCGTGATGGTGTCGTCGCGGGGGACGACGGTGGAACGATGCAGCTCACGGCTGATCGACCAGGCCAGCAGCTCCGCGGACGCCAACCGCACCCGCCATGCCGTGGCGCGCAACGGTCCACCGAGCTGGACCGCCATCGCCGAGTATCGAGCCAGGTCGCCGTCCGCCAGTCGCGGGGAGGACAGCCCCAGCGCGTTGCCGGCCTCGCTCGGCGTCCGGTCGGCGATCTTCACCCCGAGAAGGACCCGCCGGTCGGGCAGGGCCAGGTCGTCGATGTCGTCGGCGCGGGCTGCAGCCCAGTCCTTGGCGTTCTCGTCGGCGGCGTCCAGGCCGAGACCGTGCAGGTAGGTGTCGCCGTCGATCCGGCCCCACAACACCCGCAGGTGGCATTCGCGGCCCACGAGAGTACGCAGGCCTACTTCGGCGAGGTCCTGCTCGGCATCGCGGCCGCTCTCGCCCAACAGGTCACTGTTGGTGGTATCAACCTCATACCAAGCCCAGGCCTCGGTCTCAGTGACGATCACCCCGGGGGCGATCGCGCGGTAACGCGGGGGGTCGGTGTCCCGGGCGCCGCCCAGGCCGATCAGCCCGGCCAGCCTGCTGACCACGGTCATGCTCGTCCCTTCCGAGGCTTGCTCTGCTGCCGCTCGGCCCTGGCCATCAACGACTCCGCGGTGGCGGTCCCGGTGATCTGGACCTTCTTCGCCCGCAGCACCGCCGGACGGCCCCACCGGGCGGTCCGCTCCGGCCGGGCACGTTGACCCGGCTCGGTTCGCCAGGGGGCGATCACGGCGAGGACGTCGCCGCCGCCGAGGCGGTCACCGACCCGCTGCAGCAACGACCGGTCATACGCGGCACCAACCCGGCGACCGAGGGCGATCACCGGGCGGTGGCCGCGCAGGATCCAGCGGATCATCAGCGCCCACTCGGTCACGCGTCGCCGGCGTGGGTTGGCTGCGGACTCCCGCCATCCGTAGACGGTCAGCAGCGCCGGCGGCATGATCCACAAGGTGGCCGTGGTCTTGCTCGGGGCGCCGAGCACGATGAACAGCAGCACGCCCCAGACTCCTGTGATCAGCAGTCCCGCGACCAGGGCGCGGCGAGGTGCGCCTTCGCCGAGGTCGAGGTTGAACAGCTCGTGTTGACGCGTCTCGATCTGCATCGACCGGGTGAGCGTCTTGCCCTCGCGCACGATCAGCCAGTGGTGAACATCGTCCAGGAGTTCTTCAGCAGCGTGATCACTTGGTCGGGGAAGAAGATCACTCCTGCCACCACAACCGCGGCCACCAGATGGGCGGTCATGTCGCCCCAGTCTCGTCGGGCGTAGTACCCGACGGCCCGCACGGCCAGAATGATCACGAAGATGTTGCCGACGATGACGAGTACCCAGTTGCGCAATGCCAAGCCGGTCATGGCGAGACCTCCTGCTGCGTGAAGAGTTCGGCGACGACCTTCTGGACTCGCCATGCCTGTGTGGACCCCGCGCTGGTGCTGATCAGCCCAACTTGGTAGGCCTGCTGCACGGTCGCCCCGCCACCGACCGACCAGGTCACGACCGCGTGAGCGGTGCGGGTGGGCGCCCAGCCCTGGCTGACCGTCCAGGCGTCGAGTGACTTCAACGTGATGTCGGTGCCCAGCGGCTGGATGTCGGCGCCCGGCGCCGTCGCTTGCTCGACTGCCGCTGCATCGTCCGACCCGAACGCCTTGAAGAAGGCCTGCGCGCCGTCGCGGGTCTGCCTGGTCAGCGGCTCATCGGTCGCGCTCGGCTGCACCAATGAGCCGAGGCGCCCCGGAAGCGGCAGGGACACGAAGGCGGGGGTACCGCTGACCACGGCCCGGCCACCGATCGCCTGCAGCGGAACGCTCAACGCCACCCACTGGACGACCGGAGTTGCCTTTGGAGTGGTGCTGGCCGGCTTCGTGGCGACGTGAGCGACCACTGTCGCCCAGGCCGAGGAACCGCCGTCGGCGACGTGCAGCTGCGCGGGGAACACGGTGTCCGCGCGGCTGGTCCGGTCTCCATGCCAATCAGTCACCACCGCCGCCCCCGGCGCGACGTCCAGCCCGAGCGCGGCGCTGCGCTGCTCGGCCTCGCCATCTGTCGTGAGGTAGACCATGGCGAACCGAGAGGCCACGGCTGTAGCGTCGCCGGGGAAGCTCACGGAGGCCGCTGCAGCAGGCGCCGCAGCGCGCATCGGGACCGCCAGAGAGCGCAGGCCAAGCAGCATCAGGACGGCGGCCGTGCCGAAGAGCAGGAACCGGCCAAGCACCCGCAGCGAGCGGGTGCCGCGCCCCTCGGGCTCCCAGACCCAGCCCGGCGGCTCGACGGGCGACTCCGGTGCTGGCTTCGCCGGGGAATCCGGGAGGTTCAGGACTTTGCGAAGCGTGATCACGAGGAAGCCGTGGCTCGGCGCCGAAGGCCGTTCGGGAGATTCCTTGCATGCCAACGGCATTCGACACGACAAGTCATAGCGAGGCCCCAGAGAACTCGAAGGGAAGAGCTTCGTGCTGGGCCGCGGCCGAGCCTAGAGCGAGTGATCCAAGCGGTCAACCACTATGAGCTGGTTTGGGCGAATCGCCGGATGTCAAGGCGCCGATCGGGTGAAGCTGGCGGTGTACGCAGTGCGGATGCGCGAAGCGAAGTGCCTGTCGAAACGCGGCCGGGCGACGTTTGACGAACACCCCTTGGGCTAGACCTCGTTCGCAAGCGGGGGTCGGTATCCGTACTCATCCAGTCGGCGACGCGCCACACTCCGCTCCTCGTCGGTAAACAGATCCGCGAACCGCTCTTGGAGGATGTGCGCCTCCACGGTGAGGCCGAGTCGCTTGCGCTCCCATAGTGCGGTGAAACCGTCGGATGGCTTGGACGACATCACGAGCCGACGCGCCGTCACGAGCGGGCCATCCGCGGCAAGCATCTGGAGGAAGTAGGTGGCGTTGTATCCGGCCTCGCTCATTGCCCTGCGGTACATCTCGACCATCGCCGCATGGAAGGCCTTCTCGACAGCGCGATCGACCGGTGGCTCTGAGGGGCTCTTCGTACTTGAGGTGGGGGCGGGGTAGTTGATCTTCCTGGTGTGACACGCCCGAGATCGGTGGGTTCGTCGGGGTAGGGGTCGAGGTCCCCCGAGGATCAGCAGCGACCAAGCCGACTGAGCCCGTGAGGACCTCGACGTGTCCGAGCCTACGGGGTGTCCTGGTGCTGACCGGCGCCAGGAGCCCGCTGTGTATTGCTGTCGTTGCGATGTGCTGGTAGGCCTGCCCGGCTTGCACGTGATCGATGTCCAACGTCTCGATGAGGACACTGGGGGTCCCGGCCTGGTGGTGACGGTGGAGTCGCCTGCGGTGCTGATGGGCTGCCCGGGCTGTGGAGTGATCGCGGCCGGTCGGGGCCGTCGCACGGTCGAGCTGGTGGACATCCCGGCGTTCGGGCGGCCGGTACGGATCCGGTGGCGTAAGCGGACCTGGCGGTGCGCCGAACCACAGTGCGCCACAGGGTCGTTCACCGAGCAGGACGAGCGCGTGGCCAGGCCGCGGGCGCTGTTGACGCGTCGGGGGTGTTGGTGGGCGATCGGCCAGTTGCGCCGTGAGCACGCCTCCGTGGCCGGGTTGGCGCGCCAGTTCGGGACGTCGTGGCGAACGGTATGGCGCTCAATCGAGCCGCTGCTGAAGACCATGGCTGCCGAGGAGTCCCGGTTCGAGGGTGTCAGCGCCCTCGGGGTCGACGAACACGTGGTGCGCCACGAGGCGCTGTTGTTTCGGATGGAGGTGAGAGACCGACATCGCTTGGCCGTCGCAGCGGCTGGGTGAAGCTGGCGGCAGTCGGCCCTCGGG
>NZ_BAAAPN010000011.1:0-98885 GCF_039531165.1 Nostocoides vanveenii
GGGGACCCGGACACCGCCCGCCGCTTCTACACCGACGGCCTCGACATCGCCCGGGGGCTGGCCCAACGCGAACCCGGGAACACCGGCTACCAACGCGACCTCTCCATCAGCTACGAGCGACTGGCCGACCTCGCGTTGCGCGCCGACGACGGCGCAACCGCTGCGCAGGACGTTCAAGAAGCGTTGACGCGGCGCTTCAGTCTGGTCGAGCGCGAACCGAGCCGCGAGGACCTCCGGGTGGAACTCGCCTACACGCTCTTTCTCGCCAGTTTCCTCGGCTTCACGTTCGGGGACGATGCGAGATCCGCCAAGCAGGTGGTCGTGGAGTTGTTGGTTCCGTTCGACGACGCCGGTCGGCTCGGGCCGCGGGGGCGGCAGCTCCTCGCCTGGGCGCGCGGCGACTGAGTCAACGCTGACCGGCGGCGTTAGACCGCGACAACGGCGATCAGCTCATAGGCCTGGGTCGCCAGCGCACTGAGGTCGGCGGGGTGGGCCGCGACCACGGCCGCGAGAGCGAAGATGGCGCCGGCACGCCCCGTTGCGGTCCGCTGGTAGGCGGCTGCGCGAGCGGTCAGTTCGTCATCGACCTTGCGGGACTAGGCAGGCCCGCATTTGGCGCTCGGGGGAGAAGTCGCGCCGCGGATCACCAGTCAGGTACTCAGTCAGGACCACGGCAGGCACGTCCGTCGGCACAACGCCTGGCGCGCAAGCTCAATCAGTCGCCCTGGTGACCAGCCAGGCACTGACCCCCCTCGCGTCGAGGACAAGGGTCAAGACGGTTCGGTCGTGGCGAGGCCGGCGCCCGCCACCGCCGCATACCATCTCGGGCCGGGCGAGGCGTTCCGAATGGCGGTACGACGGATTCGATCGGACAAGTGATCCCGCCCACACCGGGCTACCGGTCGGTAACAGCGAGTACGCCGGCATACCACCACCGGTATGCCTGGTGATCAGCGCGAACATCGGTGGAAGCGCTACCAAGGCCGCTGACCTGCGCGTGGCTAGGTCACGCAGGTGGGCCTCAGCAAGCTATACCTTGCCTGAATTCACCCGGCCATGCGGCATACGGTCAATCGTCACTCATCGGACACGACGACCGGAGCTCAACTCATGGATGCCCTGGACCTGGCGCGATGGCAGTTCGCCATCACGACCGTCTACCACTTCCTCTTCGTGCCGATCACCATCGGCATGTCCGCGATCGTCGCCTACTTCCACATCCAGTGGGTGCGCACCAAGACGCCGGAATACCTACGCTTGGCGAAGTTCTTCGGCAAGCTGTTCACCATCAACTTCGCCCTCGGGCTGGTCACCGGCATCGTCCAGGAGTTCCAGTTCGGGATGAACTGGAGCGACTACAGCCGCTTCGTCGGCGACATCTTCGGCGCGCCGCTGGCCTTCGAGGCGTTGCTCGCGTTCTTCCTCGAGTCGACCTTCCTCGGCCTGTGGATCTTCGGCTGGGGCCGGCTGCCCGAGAAGCTGCACGCCCTGACCATGGTCGCCGTGCACATCGGCACGGTGCTGTCCGCCTACTTCATCCTCGCGGCCAACTCCTTCATGCAGAACCCGGTCGGCTACAAGTTCAACCCCGACTCGGGCCGCGCCGAGATGACCGACTTCCTCGCCGTGCTGACCAACAAGGTCCAGCTGGTGACCTTCCCGCACGTCATCACCTCCTGCTATATGACCGGCGGCGCCATGGTCATGGGCGTCTCGCTGTGGCTGATGCTGAAGAAGAAGCACGCGGCCGACCACTCGATGTATCGCAGGTCCGCGCGCATCGGCGCCTGGGTCTCGCTGGTCGCGAGCATCGGCGTGATGGTCACCGGCGACATCCAGGGCAAGATCATGACCGAGGTGCAGCCGATGAAAATGGCTGCGGCAGAGGCGCTTTACGAGACCAAGACCAATGCCGGCTTCTCGATCTTCACGATCGGCTCGCTCGACGGCTCGAAGGAGATCTTCTCCATCCGCATCCCGGGCCTGCTCTCCTTCCTCGCGACCGGCAACTTCCACGATCAGGTCGAGGGCATCAACCAGATCCGCCCGCAAGAGCAGGCGCTGGCCCAGAAGGTCACCGAGCGCTACGGCGCCGAGGTGGGCAAGCTGGCATACGACAAGACGTACACGCCGAATATCCCCGGCTCCTACTGGAGCTTCCGTCTGATGATCGGCCTCGGCGCCCTGTCCAGCCTGCTCTCGCTGATCACCCTCTGGGGCACCCGCAAGGACGCCAGCCCGGCGAGCAGGTGGTGGAAGCACATCGCGATCTGGAGCCCGCTGCTGCCGGTCTTCGCGATCAGCTTCGGCTGGATCTTCACCGAGATCGGCCGGCAGCCATGGATCGTCTACGGCGTGATGACGACGGCCAGCGGCGTCTCACCGTCGGTCTCGGCCGCCAATGTCTTCATCTCGATGGTCGTCTACACCCTGCTGTATGCCGCGCTCGCCGTCGTCGAGGTCAAGCTCTTCACCGACTACGTCAAGAAGGGTGCCGAGGCGGTCGAAGAACCCAAGTCGCCCGACGAGATGTCCGACGACAGCCAACTGCAGTTCGCGTACTGAGAAAGGAGAACTGACATGGACCTCGCAGTGATCTGGTTCCTTCTCATCGCCGTGCTGTGGACCGGCTATCTCGCCCTCGAAGGCTTCGACTTCGGCGTCGGCATGCTCCTGCCGATCCTCGGCAAGGGCCGTGACGCCGACGACACCGAGAAGCGTCGCCGCGTCATGATCAACACCATCGGCCCGGTCTGGGACGGCAACGAGGTGTGGATCCTCACCGCGGGTGGCGCGACCTTCGCCGCCTTCCCGCACTGGTATGCCACCTTGTTCAGCGGGTTCTACCTCCCCCTCCTGCTGATCCTCGTCGCGCTCATCGTGCGCAATATGGGCTTCGACTACCGCGGCAAGCGGGCGTCGGCGACCTGGAAGGCCCGTTGGGATCTCGCGATCATCGTCGGCTCCTTCGTCCCCGCGCTGCTGTGGGGTGTCGCGCTGACCAATGTGGTGCGCGGTGTGCCGATCGATGAGCACATGGAATACACCGGCAACCTGTTCACCCTGCTCAACCCGGTGGGCCTGCTCGGTGGCCTGACCTTCGTCGCCCTCTTCCTGACGCACGGCGCCTACTTCATCGCCCTGAAGACCGCCGGCCCGATCCGCGAGGACGCCCGCGCCTTCGCGACCAAGTCGGGGCTGGCCGCCGCCGGGCTCGCCGTCATCCTGCTGCTCGTCCTGGGCATCACCCGGGGCAGCATCTGGTCGTGGCTGACGACCGTTGTCGCGGCCGTCGCGCTCCTCGCGTCGATCGCCTCGAACCTGCGCGGCAAGGAGGGCTTCGCCTTCACCGGCACCTTCGTGACGATCGCGTTCGCGGTGGCGACGTACTTCTTCATGCTCTACCCGAACGTGATGCCGAGCTCGACCAAGGACGCCTGGTCGCTGACCATCCACAATGCGTCGAGCACCGACTACACCCTGAAGATCATGACGATCGCCGCCGTGGTCTTCACCCCCATCGTCCTGCTCTACCAGGGCTGGACCTACTGGGTCTTCCGCAAGCGGATCAGTGTGGAGCAGATCCCTGCTGCACAGGATCCGGGCCACGTGCCCGCCGCCGTCCGATAGGTCTGCCGGCGTCCTTGTGAAGCCCTTCGACCCCGAAGTCTTCTCCACCGTCCCCGAGACCCGCCGCCCCTTCGTGGCCTTGGGGGTGGTGGGGATCCTCCAAGGGGTCGCCACGATCGCGACCGCGTTCGCCCTGACCGGCGTCGTGGTCGCGATCGCGCGTTCCGCCGATGTGCGTATGCCGCTCACCTGGCTGGTCGTGCTCTTCGCCGCCCGCGGGCTGCTCGCCGCCGCCGCCGAGTATGTCGCGGCGCGCGCCGGCGCGGTCGTCTCGACGGCCCTGCGAGCGCGACTGCTCGCTGCGTGGGCGGGGCGACCGGACGGCATACGGCCCGCTGCCGCAACGCAATTGACGCTCGCCACCTCCGGATGCGCAAGCGTCGAGCCGTATGTCGCGCGCTACCTTCCCGCCCTCGTCGCCGCCGCGATCGTGCCGGTGGGTGCGGTCGTGACGCTGGCAATCGTGGACTGGCCGAGCGCGCTCGTGGTGGTGTTGACGCTGCCGCTGTTGCCGCTCTTTGCGGCGTTGATCGGGCGGGCGACGCAGGACGAGACAGCGCGGCGCTGGCGGGCGCTGGCCGACCTCGGCGGGCACTTTCTCGATGTCGTGCGCGGGCTGCCGACGCTGGTGAACTACGGCCGCGGCGAGCGGCAGCTGGGCACGATCCGGGCGGTCTCGCAGGAGCACCGGGTTGCGACCATGCGCACGCTGCGGATCGCGTTCTTGTCCTCGGCGGCGCTGGAGTTGCTGGCGACGATCTCGGTGGCGATCGTCGCCGTGCTGTGCGGCGTGCGGCTGGCCGACGGCGCGATGCCGCTGTCGATGGCGATGGTCGCGATTCTGCTTGCGCCGGAGGCATATTGGCCGATCCGCCGGGTTGGGCAGGAGTTCCACAGCGCGGCGGACGGGGCGCAAGCGCTGGCCGAGATCCAGGCGGAGCTGAGTGCCCGTGACGGGGCGGCCGCGGCCGCCGGAGCGGGCGAGGCCGGAGCCGGGGTGGCCGCTGACGATCGGCGAGGCGCCCTGCCGGCACTGGCAGCCGTGGAGATGCGCGAGGTGACCTATACCTATCCCGGGGCGCCGGAGCCGGTCCTGGCCGGTATCGACCTCGACGCCGGGCCCGGACTGACCGCGATCACCGGACCCTCGGGGGTCGGCAAGACCACCCTGATCGAGTTGATCGCCGGTCTGCGCGCCCCCGACTCCGGGACCGTCACGGCACCGCCCTGCCATGTGGTGACGCAGCGGCCTTACCTCCCGACCGGCACCCTGGGCCGTGCCCTTGCCCTGGGCAATGGCGCCGCGCCACAAGCGATTTGGTCGGCGCTTCGCGACGTCGGGCTCGACGGCTTCGTCGCTGGCCTGCCCGATGGGTTGGAGACCGTGGTCGGCGACGACGGCTTCGGGCTGTCGGCCGGCCAGCGGGCGCGCATCGGCCTGGCCCGCGCGCTGCTCGCCCCGGAGTCGGTCATCCTGCTCGACGAACCGACCGCCCACCTCGACGACGCGAGCGTGGCGATCGCGCATACGGCCATTGCGCAGTTGGCGACGCGGCGCGCGGTGCTGGCGATCACCCACCGGCCCGAGTTGGTCGCCCTCGCCGACCGCGAGATCCGCGTGGCTTCCGAACGGGTCCCCCTGTCCGCGGAACGGGCCCGGCCGGGATCCGCGGACGCGAGCGCTTCACCCCGCGGTGACTTGGACGCCGGCCCGCGAGGTAGTTCAGGCGCCGCCCGCGGCGCGGACACGAGTCACGGCGCTGCGACAAAACCTCTGCTAGCAGAGGTTGCGTCAGTCAGCAGTCCGTCCGACACGGCCGCGGTCCAGCGACTTGTGCACGGCGAAGGGGGATCGCAGCGCACAACCGCCGCCTCGGCTGGCGCCGGCCGCAGTCGGCGCCAAGCACCCCCCGAGCGCGTCCCGCTCCCCGCGCTTGGCCTGCCCGACCTGCGCACCCTGCGCCTGACCCGCCCGCTCCTGGCGGCCGGAGTCATCGGCGGCCTGGCCCTGGCCAGCGGGGTTGCCCTGACGGCGACATCGGGCTGGCTGATCGTCAAGGCCGACGAGCGCCCCGTCATCCAAACGCTCCTCGCCGCGATCGTGGCGGTGCGGACCTTCGGCATCTCTCGGCCGGTCTTCCGCTACTGGGAGCGGCTGGGCACCCACGATGCCGCCTTCGCCGATCTCGCCGAACGCCGCGTCCAGACGTATGCCGCGCTCGTTCCCCTCACGCCGGCCCGCCTCGGCCGACGGGGCCGATCCGACCTGCTCACGGGCGTGGTCGACGATCTCGACGACATCGTCGGCGCGCAGATCCGCGTCACCGTCCCCGGCTTGTCCGCGCTGATCGCTTGGGCGATCACTGTCGCCGTGACCGCCGGTTTCGATCTGCGCATCGGGGCCTGGGTGGCCGCCTTGGGCCTGGTCGTGCTGGCCATTGCCCTGCTGGCCGAACGCCTCGAGGCCGTGGGAGCCGCCCAACTCCTGCGCGCCCGCGCGGACGTCAATCGCGTCGCGGCCACCCTGACCGGGCAGGCAACCGAGATCGCCGCCATCGGTGCCGGGCCGGCCGTGCTTGCCGAGCTCGAGGCCGCCTCCCGAGCCTGGGTCGACACCACCATGCGCCAGGCCCGCGGCCGAGCGCTCGCCGCCGCCGGGATCCTGCTCGCCGTGGGAGCGACGACGCTGGCCGTGGCCGTGACCCTGGCCGGCGACACCCGCCATACCGCCCCGGTCGCGGCGATGCTGGTCCTCGCCCCGGTCGCCGCCACCGACGCCCTCACCCCGCTGGCCGAAGCCGCTCGTGCCCTCGCCCGCGCCCGCGGGAGTGCGACCCGCCTGCGTGGCGTGCTCGATCAGGAGCCTGCCGTCGCCCAAGCCCTCGACCCGCAAGCCGGCGGCACCACCGGCAACCCGCAGGACGCCGCCTCACGAGCGCGCTTGGATACCAAGGCAAGGGCAAGCAATCGGGCGAACACCAGCCCCGGGGTGGGGGGTGACAACGGGGGTGGGGCGGACACCGAGGCGAGCGAACGGCATACGCCAATCGCGTTGCGCGACATCAGCGCTCGATGGACGCTCGAGCGGCCCCTCGCCCTCGCGCCGATCGACCTCGACGTCCCCGCCGGCACCCACCTCGCGATCGTCGGCCCCAATGGCGCCGGCAAGTCGACCCTGCTCGCCGTGCTCGCACGCCACCTCGATCCGGAGTCCGGGACCTACTTTCTCGACGAGACCGATGCCTGCCGTATGCCGTTGCCCGCCGCCCGCGGCCGGCTCGCCGTCGTCGACGACAGCCCCTATGTCTTCGCGTCCACCCTGCGGGAGAACCTGCGCTTCGCGGCCACCGAACCCACCGATGGCGCGCTCATCGAGGCGCTGGAGCGGGCCGGGCTCGGCGCGTGGTTGCGCGGACTGCCCGACGGTCTCGAAACCCGACTCGGCATCGGCGGGCGCGGGATGTCTGGCGGCGAGCAGGCCCGCCTCGGGCTGGCCCGCGCCCTGGTCTCGCAGCGACCGGTGGTGTTGCTCGACGAGCCGGTCGCCCATCTGGACTCGGCGACCGCCCGCGCCGTGATCGACGACCTGCTCTCGGCCTCGGACACCCGCACCGTGATCATGGTCAGCCACCGCGAGGACGGCCGCGACGGCTTCGACCGCGTCCTGGCCCTGCAGCCGCCGCTGCCCTGACCCCAACTGCCCAGGCCCGGCAACCTGCGGGCACGGACCGGAGACTTCTCAGGAGAGACCGAGGCGGCCACGAAGCACCGACATGGGCACCGGGAGAATGGCCCGGTGACCTACCGGATCTGCGTCGTCTGCACCGGCAATATCTGCCGCTCCCCCATGCTGGAGTTCCTCCTGCGCGAAGCCTTCGAGGACGCAGGCCT
The DNA here is from genome assembly GCF_039531165.1 of Nostocoides vanveenii. Lineage (NCBI taxonomy): Bacteria > Bacillati > Actinomycetota > Actinomycetes > Micrococcales > Intrasporangiaceae > Nostocoides > Nostocoides vanveenii. The sequence continues at coordinate 7,522 of NZ_BAAAPN010000011.1, forward strand.
AAGCGACCGTGTCGCGGTGGATTCGGCCGGCGTCTCAGCCGAAGAGGCCGGCAATCGGGCGGACTCCCGCACCCTCGCCGCACTGCGACGGCACGGGCATACCGACCATGGGGGCCAGGCCCATCGGGCCCGCCAGATTCGCCCGGCGTGGCTCGCCGATCGCGACCTGATCCTCGCTGCCGACCACGGACACCTGAACCGGCTCCGACGCCTGGCCGGGGGCGAGCCCACCGACCACATCCGCCTCATCCGCTCCTTCGACCCGGACGCCGTCGCCCGCGGCAATCTCGACGTTGACGACCCGTGGTACGGCCGCGATGTCGACTTCGACCGCACCTATGCCGAGCTGACCGCCGCTGTCCCCGGCATCGTCGACCACGTCCGCGCCGCCCTCCCCTGACCCGTCCGTGTTCCACGCTCCGAACGAGGGATGCCCGTCGAGTGGCCGGTTCAGGTGCGTCGGACGGGGGGCAGGCCGAGGTGCGAGGATGGGCCCGCCGGGCCAGCCCGCGCCCGGCCCTCCCCCAGATGAACGATGCCGTCGGTCTGGACCAGCTATCTCGCCGCCGACTCCGCCGACGCGTGCGCCGCGGCCGTCACTGCGGCGGGCGGCACGCTGATGATGCCGGCCTTCGACGTGGGCGATGTGGGCCGCATGTTCGTCGCCGTCGACCCGTCCGGCGCCGCGTTCGGCGTCTGGGAGGCCAAGGCCCACACCGGCGCGGGCGTCTTCAACGAGGACGGCGCCTACTGCTGGAAGAAGCTGCACACGCTGAACTACGACGCGGCGCGCGATTTCTACGCCAAGGCCTTCGGCTACTCCTTCACCGACATCGGCGGCGACGGCTTCACCTATTGCGTCTTCGCCCTCGACGGCGGCGGCCCCGAGTCGGCCATCGGCGGTGTCGCGGACGACGCCAACACCCCGGGCGCCGAGATGCCCTATTGGCTGACCTGGTTCCAGGCCGACGACGCCGACGCCATGGTCGCCAAGGTCGAGCAGCTCGGCGGTAGCGTGATCATGCCCGCCGACACCAGCCCCTTCGGCCGGATGGCCATCGTCACTGGTCCGGAGGGCGAGGTCTTCGGGATCATCGACCCGACGACCACGCTCGCCATGGACGAGGCCGCCGTCTAGCCGGCCCGCACCGGCGGTGGGGTGGGCGATCGCGTCCACCCCACCGACCACGCGCACCGACCCGCCGTCCCCGGCCCGCGGTCCGCGGCCATGCGGCGCGCATGGACGGCCGCCCAACGGCCGGCCACCCCGATGGCAGGATGGATGTATGCCGAGCCTCGCCGATGCGCAGGTCGCCCTGGGTGCGCTCGACGGTCGTTACCGCAGCGCCGTCGCTCCCCTCGTCGACCACCTCTCCGAGCCCGCCCTCAACCGCGAGCGACTGCGCGTCGAGGTCGAGTGGCTGATCTACCTGACCAGGCACCAGGTGATCCCCGGGTGCGGCACCCTGACCGCGGACGAGCAATCCGCCCTACGCGCGATCCCCGCCCGGTTCGGCCCCGACGACATCGCCGAACTCGCCGCGATCGAAGCCGAGACCCACCACGACGTCAAGGCCGTCGAATACCTGCTGAAGCGGCGCTTCGCCGCCCTGCCCGGCCGCAGCGAGGACGATCCGCTCACCGAACTCATCCACTTCGGGGCGACCTCCGAGGACGTCAACAACGTCTCCTACGCCCTGATGATCCGTGGCGCGATCACCCAGGTCTGGCTCCCGGCCGCCCGCGCGCTCCTCGCCCAGGTAGAGGCGATGGCGGGCGCGTTGCGCGCGGTGCCGTTGCTCGCGCATACCCACGGGCAACCCGCCACCCCCACGACCATGGGCAAGGAACTCGCCGTCCTCACCTGGCGCCTGGGCCGGCAACTCGGCCGCATCGAGCGCGCCGAATATCTCGGCAAGTTCAACGGCGCCACCGGCACGTATGGCGCACACCTGGCTGCCGTGCCCGATGCCGACTGGCAGCGCATCAGCGCGGAGTTTGTCGGCTCGCTCGGCCTGACCTGGAATCCGCTGACCACGCAGATCGAGAGCCACGACTGGCAGGCGGAGCTCTATGCCGACCTCGCCCGCTTCAATCGCATCCTGCACAACCTCTGCACCGACGTCTGGACCTATATCTCGCTCGGCTACTTCGCGCAGGTCCGCGGCCAGGGCACCATCGGGTCCAGCACCATGCCGCACAAGGTCAACCCGATCCGCTTCGAGAATGCCGAGGCGAATCTCGAAGTCAGCAATGCCCTCCTCGACGTCCTCGCGGCCACCTTGGTCACCTCCCGGCTGCAGCGCGACCTGACCGACTCCTCGATGCAGCGCAATGTCGGCACGGCGATCGGTCACTCGCTGCTCGCCCTCGACAATGTCGCCCGCGGCCTGTCCGGCCTGGACGCCGACCCGGGCGCCATGGCCGCGGACCTGGACGCGAACTGGGAGGTGCTCGCCGAACCCATCCAGTCGGCGATGCGTGCTCTCGCCGCCCAAGGCGTGCCTGGCATGGCCAACCCGTATGAGCGCCTCAAGGAGCTCACACGCGGGCGTCGCATCGGCGCGACGGAGTTGCGGGAATTCATCGAGGGGCTCGGCCTGCCCGCGGATGTCGCGGCCCGGTTGACGACGCTGACCCCGCAGACCTACGTCGGTCTGGCACCCCAACTTGTCGACCGCGTGGTCCCGCCGACCACCGGCTGACGCCCCCGCCGACGCGTCACTGTCGCCCCGCGGCCTTGACCGATCAAACGTCGATTGCGCGGCTCTGCCACGGCCGCAGCCGGTCTGGACGTGGTCAAGAGCACCCTTTCGCGTGTGTAACGATGAGGGAATGCGCGTGGATCATGTGTCGTATGCCGCTGAATCCGACGGCTTGCAAGCCACTGCCGAACGCCTGGCTGCGAAGTTGCACGTCGAACCCGTCGAGGGGGGCGTGCACCCGCGTTTCGGCACGCGGAATGTGATCCTGCCGCTGGCCCACGAGCGCTATGTCGAGGTCGTCGAGGTGCTGGATCACCCCTCGGCCGACAAGGCTCCCTTCGGCCAGGCCGTGCGCGCGCGCAGTGAGCTCGGCGGCGGCTGGCTGGGCTGGGTCGTGCGCGTCGAGGACCTCGCCGATATCGAGCAGCGCCTCGGCCGCGCCGCCGTCGACGGCAACCGCCGCATGCCGGACGGTCGCGAGTTCAAGTGGCGTCAGCTCGGCGTCCGGGGCCTGCAGTCCGACCCGCAGCTGCCCTTCTTCGTCCAGTGGGACAGCGGCTCTCCGCACCCCTCCGATGACGCGCACACCGACGTCACCATCGACTCCCTCGAGATCGGCGGCGACCCCGAGCGCGTCAAGGACTGGCTCGGTCTGCCCGCCGAGACCACCAGCTCGGTGATCCAGTTCCACTTCGTCGCGCCGCACGGCACCCCCGGCCTGATGTCGGTCACCTTCAACACCGCCGAGGGCGACGTCACCGTCTGACCGTGCGTTTCAGCCGCGCTGCCGCACCGCCTCGAAGAGGACGATCGCGGCGGCCACGGAGGCGTTGAGCGAATCGGCCTGGCCGGCCATCGGGATGCGCACGTGCACGGTCGAGGCGACGAACAACTCCGCATCCAGGCCGTACTTCTCCGAACCCACCGCCACGGCGATCCCGCCGGTCAGATCCGCGTCCGTATGCCGGTCCACGGCGTCGGGCGTCGTAGCCACCACCGTGAGCCCCCGCTCGCGCACCCAGCCCATGGCCTCAGCGGTCGATGCCGAAGCGACGGGCACCGAGAAGACCGTGCCCTTGCTCGACCGAATGACATTGGGGTTGCCCCAGTCGGTCACCGGGTCGGCCGCGATGACGGCGGCCACTCCGGCGGCATCGGCGGTTCGGAGCATCGCGCCGAGATTGCCTGGCTTCTCGATCCGCTGAGCGAGCAGCACGAGCGCGCCGGCCGGGACATCCAGGGCAGCCAACTCCACGCCCGGCTGCGGCACGATGGCCAGCAGCCCGTCCGGCCCCTCGCGGTAGGCCGCCTTCTCGAAGGCGGCTCGGCTGCACTCGAAGACCCGCGCACCGCGCTCGCGGGCAACCGCGACCAGGTCGGCCCCCGCCGTCCGGTCACCCATCAGCTCCGGGCAGTGGAAAATTGTCGTGGGCGCGACTCCGGCGCCAAGCGCGAGGGCCAGCTCCTCAGCCCCTTCGAGGCGGGTGCAGCCGGCAGCCTCGCGATCGCGGCGGTTGCGCAGCGCCAGCACGCTCTTGATCCGCGGGTTGGCCGCCGAGGTCAGCAGCACATCGGTCAGCAACTCGCGACCTCGCTCCCCCGGGCGACCCCGGGCAGGGTTAACAGCACGGCGGGCGCTCCGTCGTCATAGACCGATGCGGTGACTTCGTCGGCGACCTCCCTGACCTCCTCCGGCGCATTGCCCATCGCGACCCCCCGGGCCGCCCACCTGAGCATCTCCAGGTCGTTGCGCTGGTCACCGATCGCGACCGTGTGCATGGGTTGGATCGACAATCGTCGCCGGATCAGCTCCAGCGCACTGCCTTTCGAGACGCCCTCCGGGTTGATGTCGAGCCAGGCCGAGAAGCCCACCGCGTAGTTGACGCCGTGCAGGCCGATCCGGTGCGTGAGCTCGACGAAGTCGTCACTGGTCCCCGTCGGGCTGCGGAAGGTCACGCGCGTCACCGGGTCCGCCAGGAGTTCTTCCCACGGCACGATCGTGACCACGCCTTCGAGCGGGTCGGGGAAGGGAGCACTGACCTTGAACCCGACGCCGAGATCCTCGACGGCCACAACGGCATCCGGCCAGGCGTCATGCAGCAGGGTCAGCGCCGGGCCCGGGTCGAAGGTCACGGCCTCGATAACCTCGTAGCCGCTCGGCAACGCCGGATCGAGGTCGATGGTGACCGCGCCATTGGAGCACACGGCATACCCGCGCTCGATGCCGAGGCGGGCCAACACCGGCAGCGTGCCAAGCACCGAGCGACCGGTGGCGATCACGATCTGGTGGCCGGCGGCCGCAGTCGCGGCCACCGCGTCATGGACGGCGGGCCGCAACTCGCCTTCATGCGTCAACAAGGTGCCGTCGATGTCGAGAGCGACCAGGTGCGGCGGGTGCATGACCGAAACGCTAGCGGGTCTCAGTCCCGCGCCCGCCACGCCTGCCTCAGGTCCAGTCGCCCCGAAGACCGCCATCACGATCAGGGTCTCGCGTGGCTCCCGAGCCGGTCAGTCGGCGCTCAAGACCTCCAGGCCGACATAGGGCTGCAGGGCCGCCGGCACCCGGACCGACCCGTCCGCCTGCTGGTGGTTCTCCAGGATCGCCACCAACCAGCGGGTGGTCGCGAGAGTCCCGTTGAGAGTGGCGGCGACCTGGTTGCCGTGCTCGCCCTTGACGCGTGTGCCGAGCCGGCGCGCCTGGAAGGTCGTGCAGTTCGAGGTCGACGTCAGCTCGCGATAGCGCCCCTGGCTAGGCACCCAGGCCTCAGAGTCGAATTTGCGCGCCGCGCTCTGCCCCAGGTCGCCCGCCGCGGTGTCGATGATGCGGTAGGGCACCTCGATCTTGGCGAGCATCTCGCGCTCCATGTCCAGCAGGCGCTCGTGCTCGGTCTCCGCCTCGGCCGGGTCGCAGTAGACGAACATCTCGATCTTGTTGAACTGGTGCACCCGAATGATGCCTCGGGTGTCCTTGCCATAGCTGCCGGCCTCGCGGCGATAGCACGTCGACCAGCCGGCATACCGCTTCGGACCGCCGCGCAAATCGAGCACCTCCCCTGCGTGATAGCCCGCGAGCGCGACCTCGGAGGTCCCGGTCAGATAGAGGTCGTCGGCCTCGAGCCGGTAGACCTCGTCCGCGTGCCGGTCGATGAACCCGGCCCCGCGCATGACCTCCGGGAGCACGAGGGTGGGCGTGATCATCGGGACGAACCCGTGCTCGATCGCACATGCCATACCGGCATTGAGCAGGCCAAGTTCGAGACGGGCGCCCACACCGGTGAGGAAGTAGAAGCGCGCCCCGGCGATCTTCGCCCCGCGAGCCATGTCCAGAGCCCCGAGGCCCTCAGCGAGTTCGAGGTGATCCTTCGGCGCGAACCCCTCGGCCGCGAAATCTCTTGGCGTGCCGACCATTTCGCGCACCACATAGTCGTCCTCACCGCCGGCGGGGACGCCCTCAACCACGACATTGCCGATCGAGGCAAGCAACTCATCCCGGTCGGCAGACAGCGTCGCGGCGCTCGCCTGCAGGTCCTTGACGCGGGCAGCGAGGGCCTTGGTCTCGTGCAGCAGGCGCTGCTTCTCCTCGCCACTGGCCGCGGCGACCTGCTTGCCCAGAGACTTCTGTCGCGCACGCACCTGCTCGAACTCGGTCAGGGCGGCGCGCCGCCGCGCATCGGCGTCGAGGACCTGGTCAACGGCCGCGGGATCGTCGCCACGCGCAACCTGGCTGGCCTTGACCCGGTCGGGGTCGTCGGCGAGGAGTTTGATGTCGATCACCGGGTCAGCCTATCGAGGGGCCGGATCGTCCTTCCGCGCCTTTTCACGCCTCACGCGGTCCTTGACGGATTCTCCCAAAGTGCTGGTATGACCGCGTCAACGGCAATATCGTGAAGGCGTCAACTCCTGCTTCGCGCCCGAGTTCGGAGGTCCGCATGACCATTGCCGTCTCCTTGGCGACGCGCGCCGGGACCGCTTTCGGGGCCTACCGCGAGGGCGACACCGGGCGCCTGGCCGAGTTGGTCGACCTGCTGTCCCCGATCCTGTGGCGCGCCGCCCGGGCCCAACACGTCTGCGCGGCCGACGCGGAAGAGATCGTCCAGGTCGCCTGGCTGCGCCTGCTCGATCACGCCGACGACATCGTCGAACCGGCCGCGGTGCTGACCTGGCTGATCGTGACAGTCAAGCGCGAGGCCTGGCGCCGCAGCGGACGAGCCACGCACGAGGTCAGCACGGACCTGCACGACGCCGTAATGCCGGAGACGACCCCCGGGCCCGAACACCAAGCCGTGCTCACCGAGCGGCAGCGTGTGCTCTGGCACCATGTGCAGCGTCTCTCGCCCACCTGCCGCCACCTCTTGTGCGTGATCGCCTTCGCCGAACGCCCGGACTACGACTCCGTCGCCCGCGCCCTGGGCCGGCCCGTCGGCAGCATCGGCCCGACGCGCGGCCGCTGCCTGGCCAAACTGCGCAATGCCTTGGCCACCGACCCCGAATGGTGCGCTGAGCCATGATCGTCAACGATGACGACGCCCTCGACCTCGCCGACGAGGCCCTCCTCACCGACCTTCGTGAACTCGCCGAGGCCGCCGATCCGATGCCGGCCGGGCTGCCCGAGAACGTCAAGTTCGCCCTCGCGGTCCGTATGCTGCAGGCCGAGGCCGCCGCGATCACCCACGACGCCGCCCTCGCCGTCCGCACCGCCGGCCCCTCGACAACCGCGTCCATCGCTTTCAGCGGCCGCACGGTGGAGTTGCTCGTCAGCGCCTCCGACGAGCCCGACGGCAGGCTGCGGATCGACGGGTGGGTCACGCCGACCCAGGTCGTCATCGAGGCCCACGCCGGAGCCGTCGGGCCGAGCATCGACCGGGCCGTCCCGGTCGCGCGTGTCCAGGCCGATGACCTCGGCAGGTTCGTCCTCAGCAGCCTGCCCGAGCGACGACTGATGTTCGTCGTCCGCTTCGCCGACCCGCACCAGGCCCCGACGATCACGCCCGTCGTCGAATTCTGATTCGGCGTGCCATCGTTGGAATCCCTGGAGGGATTGCGTCGAGAGGCGTTGCGGCAGAACAACAGCGGGCGTCACCGGGAGGCGGCGGCGACCTATCGACGCTTGCTGCGGCAACTCGACCGTTACGACGCCGCCGCAGGTGTGATGCCGAACCCCGGGGCCCGGACGCTGCGCGTCCGCGCCCTGATCGGGATGTCTTTCACGATGACCCTGTCCGCGCGCCCGGTCGACGCGCTCGCCCTGCTCGACCAGGCAGAGAACATCGCCGGCGACCGAGGCGACCTGCGCTCCATCGTGCATCGTCAACGCGGTGTCGTGCTGGCCAACCTCGGCCGCGTCCGCGACAGCCTCCACGAGTTCGATCTGGCGGCGCGCGACGAGGGCGCGCTCACGGACATGGACGTGATCCTCCTGCTGATGAACCGCGCTCTCAGTCACGCCCATCTCGGCCACGCGGCGCAGGCCGCTGCCGACACCGACCGACTGCTCGACTTGGCCGATCCCGAGCGGTTCCCGGTCGAACGCTTCATGGGCACCTATAACGCCGGGATGATCGCCTATCTCGCCGGTGACCTCCCTGGCGCCTTGGAAACGATGCACCGCGCCGACACCATGGCGGTGGAGGTGCCGCGTGCCCCAGGCCGGCTGGACCATGCGACGGTCCTTTTGGATGCGGGCCTGGCAGCCGACGCGATCCGTGTGGCGGACAGTGCCGTCACCGAGGCGGCGGCCCACGGCCAACGCCTGTTCGTTGCTCAACTGCATACCTTGCGCAGCCGGGCATTTCTCCTGCTCGGCCGCCCCGCTGACGCCTATGCCGCAGCGTCGGCGGCACTTGCTCAGCTGCCTCGGGGCAAGGGGGCGGTCGAGCCCCGAGCTGCAGCGCAACTGACCGCCCTATCGGCGCAACTAGACCGTGGCGATGCCCCCCGGCCGATCGCGCGTCGTGCGGAGGCGATTCTCACCCAAGCCCTGGAGTCCGGAAGCGCCAACGTGCTGGCTGCCCAGCTGGTGGCCGCCGAGGCCTGGTTGGGCATCGACCCGGCGCGTGCGCAGGCGGTCATCGAGGGGTGGCAGACCGAGCTCGTGGTCTCGCTGAGCAACCGGCTGCGTCTGCGGCATGTCAAGGCAGCCAGCGCCATCGCCCGAGGCGACCAGCCCACCGCCCGGCGGGTGTTGCGCGCCGCCGCGGCCGACCTGCGAGCCGGTCAACGCACGGTGGCGAGCCTCGACATCGGGGCGGCGAGGGCACTGCATACGGTCCCCCTCGTCACTCTCGACATCGAGGTGGCGTTGCGTTCCGGACCGGCCGCGGTCTTCGCGGCAACCGAGAGATGGCGCATCGCCACGGCGCCGATGGCCGCTGTCCGCCCGCCGGCGGACGACGAGACCGCGGCGATGGTGGCCCGTTTACGCGCCGCGCACGCCCAGCTCGCCGAGGCTCCCCCGGATGCCGCGCCGGGACTGCGCGCAGGCATACGGGATCTCGAGCGAGCCGTCCGTATGCGCGACTGGAGTTCGCGACCCAGCGCGAGTTCCCTTGCGCCAGAGCATCAAATCACTATGTCTCTGGCACGCGAGCGCCTGGCGGCGGACGGCAGCGTCGCGGTGAGCCTGTTCACCCACGACGGCGTGATCCATGCCCTGGTGATCGGCGATGGACGCCCGCGCATCGAGGCAGGAATGCCGGCGGCACGTGCGGAAGAGCTCGGCCGTCGGGTGATGGCCGACCTGCGAATGGTGACGACGACCGCCGCGGCGCGGCGACTCGGTTCGGTCCGTGCCGCCCTCGCCGCCGAGCTCGCCGAACTCGATGCCGGGCTCCTCGGCACGCTGCGCATCGGTGACCGGCCGCTGCTCATCCTGCCCACTCGGTATGTCAGCGGGCTCCCCTGGGCGCTCCTGCCCCGCTTGGCTGGGGTGCCGGTTCTGGTCGCCGGATCCGTCACCGCGGCATTGACGCCCGCGCCGCCGGCGCCGGCCCGTCCCGCGGTGCAGATCCTCACCGGCCCCGGCTTGGGCACCGGCGAGCGCGAGGCTGAGGCTGTCGCCGGGGCCTGGCGCTCTCGAGGAGATGTCCATGTCGACTCGAATGCGTCCGGCGCCGCCCTTCGGCGCGCGCTCGGTTCTGGCACGCATGTGCACATCAGCGCCCACGGCCGCCACGAGGACCAGAGCCCGTTGTTCTCCCGGCTCGATCTCGCCGACGGCCCGATCTTCGCCTACGACCTCCAGGATGGCGGCATCGCCGCCCGATCGATCGTGTTGTCCGCGTGCGAGATCGGCGGATCGACGAGCGGCCCGGGCGAGGGGTCGATCGGGTTCGCCAACACCCTGCTGGCGCTGGGCGCGTGCAGCGTGGTGGCCGCGGCCACCCCGGTCCCCGACGACCTGGCCACCGACGTCGCGGGCCACCTCCACCGTGGCCTGGCGGCTGGTGCCACCGTGGATGTCGCTCTCGCGTCCGCGATTGCGGCGAGCGGCCACGACGCCGGCGTGTTTGGCGCCTTCGGCCGCCGCTGCTGACCGAGCCCGGCGGTCGATCAGCACGCCGGGCACGAAAGGTCAGCTTGTCGGTGCGGGCGCCGGGCGGCCCGTCAGGGCCAGCGCGCAGGCGAGGAGGATCATCATCACGCCGCCGGCGGCGTTCATCCGGGCCAGACGGCCGGGCGAGTTGGCGAGCCAGTCGCGGGCCCGGCCGGCGAGCACCGCCACGATGCTGTCGCTGGCCACCGCGACGGCAAAGAAGGTCAGCCCGAGGATCACGAGTTGCATCCAGACCGGCCCATGGCCGGTCGTGACGAACTGCGGGAGGAGCGCGACGAAGAAGACGATCGTCTTGGGGTTGGTCGCGCCCACCAGGAAGCCGTCCCGCAAAGCATGCGCGGCGTGCCGCTGCGGCCGGGTATCCATCTCTCGCAAGGCTCTTGACGCGGCATCGCGGTGCCGGATCGTGGAGATCCCGAGATAGACCAGATAGAGCGCGCCGACCGCCTTGACCACCGCATACGCCGTGGCGCTCGATGCGACCACCGGCCCGAGGCCCGCGGCGATGAGCAGGATCTGCGTCAGGATGCCGGTGGCATTGCCGAGCACACTCAGCAGCGCCTCACGGCGACCGGCCGAGATGGCGCGGCCGATCACGAAGAGCAGGCTGGGCCCGGGGATCGCGGCGAGGACGATGCTCGCGACGAGAAACGCAAGCCAGCGCGACGGGTCAGGCACGGACGTCCCAGAGGTGATGCACGAGGTCGTGGACGAGGTAGGTCCCCAAGGTCGCGACCGTGAACGAGGACCCATTGCTGCGCAGACCGGGACGCGACCACGCATCGTCGGGGACGCCGGCATACCGGGCGCTGAGCGGGTCCGACGCGGCGGCGATCTCGTCGGCGACGAGGGCCGGGTCGAGCTGCCAATAGCGCCCGTCGAGGGCGGCTTGGTCCTGATCCCAGTTGGCGAAGTGCGGATCATCCTGCGTGAGCACCGCATCGACGCGGCCGAGGAAGACCCGGCAGACATCCCGCACGTGCGCGCCATATTCCAGCGCCGACCACGTCGTCGGGGCCGGGCGATCACGCACGTCCGGCCGCAACAGCACCGCCTGCCAGGGCCGGGTCGCCTGTGCCACAGCCGCGGCGATGTCACCCGGCGCGATTGCCGAAGGATCGAAACCGCAGTCCGGGCAGACGCGATCGAGGGTCCAGGTCCAGTCCTTCTCGTCGGGCGGCGGGGTGATGGGGGTGCTCACACGCACCATGCTGACGTATGCCGGCGCCCGCGCGCTGGTAGTTTCATCCTCCGTGCCTCCTGCCGCCTGGTTGGCGATCGCTCTGCTGGTCTTCGCCGTGCTCTTCGCCGTCGCGCTGTGGCTCGGCCTCCAACCCGCCCCGGAGCGGCACGCCGCGCGTCCGCACCGGGACCGGTTCCGCCGCGAACCGGAACCGCCGAAGCGCAAGCGGATGGCGGTGATCGTCAACCCGACCAAATTCGACGACCTGACCGCTGTGCGTGACCGCCTCGCGGCTGCGGCCGCGGCGCTGGACTGGGATCCGCCGCTGATCCTGGAGACAACCATCGAGGACCCGGGCTACGGTCAGGCCCGCGCCGCCCTGGCCGAGAGCGTCGACGTGGTCGCTCCGCTCGGCGGAGACGGGACGGTACGGATGGTGGCGAGCGCCCTGGTGGGCACGTCCACGCCGCTGGGCCTGCTGCCGGCGGGGACGGGCAATCTGTTGGCGCGAAATCTCGAGTTGCCCGTGACCGACCTGGCCGAGGCTGTCCGGTTGGCGTGCACCGGGCGCAACCGCCCGATCGACGTGGGCTTCGTTGCGCTGCAGGAGGAACCGCTAGGCACGGGCGGCCACATTCCCGCATCTGGGGAGGACCAGACGGCGCCCCATGACCCCGCTGGTGCGGACGGCGGCACAGCAGCGGGCGGAGCAGCGGGCGGAGCAGCAGCGGCTCGCCCCACGGCGGGCGCAGCAGCGGCTCGCCCCACGGCGGGTGGGCCAGTGGCTCGCCCCACGGCGGGTGGCGGAGCAGCGGGCGGCGCGGCGGACGACGGCGAGGCGGCCGGCCGGCATACCGGCGAGCAGCCGTTCCTGGTGATGGCCGGGATCGGCCTGGACGCAACGATCATGTCTGACACCACCGAGGCGGCCAAGGCGAAGCTTGGCTGGTCGGCCTATGTCGCGACCGGCTTGCGCAACTTCCTCGGGCCGCGGCTGAAGGCGCACGTCAGCGTCGACGGCGGGCCGGCGCAGGCTGTCCATGCGAGCACCATCCTGATCGGCAATGTCGGCCGGATCACCGGCGGCATCAACCTGATGCCCGAGGCCGAGGTCGACGACGGCATCCTCGACTGCGTCGTGCTGGCACCCAAGGGCTTGCCCGGCTGGGTCAATGTCACGGCCCGGGTCATGACCAAGAACCGCGGCGAGCGCACCGAGCAGATCCACCGCTACTCCGGCCGGTCCTTCGAGGTGACGACGGAGGTTGAGCAGCCCGTGCAACTGGATGGGGATGTGGTCGGGGCGACCCGGCGCCTGACCGTCCGCGTCGCACCCGGCGCACTCCTGGTCCGCACCTGATCAACCCGTGCCGGTTCGGGTGCGGAACGGGGTGCCCAGCGAAGGATCGACGTTGGGTGCCAGCTCGACGTGGGCGAACGTCGCGGGGTGCCTCAGCTCGGCTCGCGCCAGCGCCGTTCGAAGGGCAGGCGCCAGCCGAAGGGCGAGATCAACTGGTGGATCTGGTTCGGGCCCCAGGATCCCTGGTCGTAGGGCCGCACGATCGGCGGGTTGTCCAGCAGCGGTTGGCTGATTTCCCACAACCGCTCCACGCCATTGGCCGACGTGAACAGCGTGGAGTCGCCGCGCGCCGCGTCATAGATCAACCGCTCGTAGGCCTCGAGGACCGACCCAGCCCAGGTCGTGTCCTTCATCGCGAACTGCATGGAGAGCTTGTCCAACCGATAGCCGGGGCCGGGGCGCTTGCCATAGAAGGACAACGACATTCGCGGTTGGTCGGACAGGTCGAAGGTCAGGTGGTCGGGGCCGTGGTCGCCCACTCCGGAGCCGCCCGGGAACATCGATCGCGGCGGCTCCTTGAACGCGATCGAGATGATGCGCGCGCCCTCGGCCATCCGCTTGCCGGTGCGCAGATAGAAGGGCACGCCGGCCCAGCGCCAGTTGTCGATATAGCACTTCAGCGCCACGAACGTCTCGGTCTCGGAGTCGGGCGCGACGCCCGGTTCGCCCCGGTAGCCGACATACTGGCCGCGCACGACATTCGCCGGCTCGATCGGCGACATCGAGCGGAAGACCTTAGTCTTCTCGCGGTTGATGGCCGCCGGCTCCAGGGCCGTCGGCGGCTCCATCGCGGTGAAGGCGAGCACCTGGAAGAGGTGGGTGACGACCATGTCGCGGTAGGCGCCGGTCGTCTCGTAGAAGTTGGCGCGCTGGGTCAGGCCGAGCGTCTCGGGGACGTCGATCTGAATGTGGTCGATATTGTTCCGGTGCCAGATCGGCTCGAAGAGCCCATTGGCGAAGCGGAAGGCCAGGATGTTCTGGGCCGCCTCCTTGCCCAAGAAGTGGTCGATCCGGAAGATCTGCGCCTCGTCGAAGACTTCGTGCAACTGGGCGTTGAGTCTGCGGGAGGACTCGTAGTCGGTGCCGAACGGCTTCTCCATGATGATGCGCGAGCGCTCGACCAAGCCTGCCGCGCCGATCATGTTGACGGCGGCGAGCGCGGCCTTGGGCGGCACCGACAAGTAGTGCAGGCGCAACTCGTTGTCACCGGGGAGTTCCTCCTCCGAGCGCAGCACCGCATCGCGCAGCCCCTCGGGGCCGGCGGCGAGCGGGACATAGTCGATGCGCTTGGCGAACGCCTGCCAGTCCTCGTCTTTCAGGGTGCGCGTGCTGTGCTCCCGGATGGCTGCCAGCGCCAGGTCACGGAAATCGTCGACCGACATATCGTCCAGCGAGGTCCCGACGACGCGCATGTCGAGGAGCAACTTGCTCTGGAAGAGATGGAGCAGCCCGGGGATGAGCTTGCGCTTGGCGAGATCGCCGGTGGCGCCGAACAGAATGACGGTCAGCGGAGCAGCCATTCCCACATCTAAGCGGTCCGGGCGGTCATTTCGCTACGGCTGGCACGGCATACGGGCAACTGCGGCGCGGCCCCGGAGCCTAGGGTGGGTCCGGTGAGCCCCCACGTCGCCTTCGTCCTCGGCGGTGGCGGCGTGCTCGGCGCCTCCCAGGTCGGTATGGCGCGTGCGCTTGCCGAGGCCAGCGTGCGCCCCGACCTTGTCCTCGGGACGAGCATCGGGGCGCTCAATGGCGCCTTTCTGGCCGCGAGTCCCGATGTCGCCGGCGCCGCCCGCCTCGAAGACGTATGGCGCAAGGTGACCCGAGAGGGCCTGTTCACGCAGCGCCCGGTGCGGCAGGTGGCCGGTATCGCACGACACCCCACCCACGTCCTGACGCATGCCGCGCTCACAACGTTGATGGAGCGCTATTTGCCGGCGACGTGTTTTGCCGACCTCGAGGTGCCCTTCCAGTGCGTCGCCGCGCAGATCGAGGGGGCCCGGGCGGTGTGGTTCGATCACGGCCCGGTGGTTCCCCCGGTGCTGGCATCGTGCTCGGTGCCCGGGCTCTTCCCGCCCGTGCGGATCGAGGGCGCGCACTATCTCGACGGCGGGCTGGTGCACTCCATCCCCGTCGGGCGGGCCGTGGAGATGGGCGCCACCGAGATCTATGTGCTGCAGGTCGGGCGAGTCGAGCAGCCGCTGTCTGTGCCGACGCGGGCCTGGGAGGTCGCGCAGGTGGCCTTCGAGATCTCCCGGCGGCATCGTTTCGTCGACGAGATCGACGCAGTGCCGGAGTCGGTGACCCTGCACGTCCTGCCGACCGGATCCTCGAACGCCCCGACGATCGCCTTGGCCCAGGCTCGGCGCGGGCGGATGAACGACCGGATGGAGGCGGCGTATGCCGCGACCACGGCCTACCTGCAGGGCCGGGAGGAGGGATGAAGGGCATCGGGGCGCCACCGAGGATCGTGCGCTGGCTGCTGCGGTTGCTGTGGCCGGTGATCGCGATCGTCGTGACGGTGATCTGCGTGCCGCTGCTGCCGGTCGCGGCCCTGCTGTCCCTGGTGGATCGGCGGGCGCGGCTCTTCCGGGCGGTCGGGCTGATTCTGATCACCGTCTGGCTCGACCTTCAGCTGCACCTCGGTTGCTGGCGGCTGTGGCTGACCGAGCGCGGCTCGCCGACCTGGCACGGAGATCACGAGAAGCTGCTCGTCGACGTGCTCGACACGGTGCTGCGCGTGGGCCGCAAGTGGGTCAACTTCGAGGTCGTGCTCGACAACACCATGGACTTCGGCGAGCCTGACCGGCCGCTGCTGGCCTTTGCGCGACACGCGGGGCCTGCCGACTCGCTGGCCGTCGCCTGGTTGCTGTCACGCACCGCGGGGCGGCTGCCGCGGATCGTGCTCGCCGACGCGCTGCGCTGGGATCCCGGGATCGACCTGATCCTGACGCGGCTCGGGTCGTCCTTCGTACCGTCGCTGTCCGGGGCGGGCGACGACCGGCTGACCGGAGTGCGGCGACTGGCCGATTCGCTGGCGCCGAAGGATGCCCTGCTGATCTTTCCCGAGGGCGAGAACTGGACGCCGGAGCGCCGGGCCCGGCTGATCGACCGCCTGCGCGAGCGTGGCCAGGCCGCGCGGCTACGCCAGGCCGAGGGGCTGCGGCGGGTGCTCCCACCCAAGACCAACGGCGTCATTGCCACGTTGACGGCGCGCCCGGACGCCGATGTCATGGTCATCGCCCATGCCGGGCTCGGCAACCTGACCGGGCCGCGCGCGCTCTATGACGCGATCCCCTTCGATCGCCCCTTCCTCGTGCACACCTGGACGTATGCGGCGTCCACCGTCCCCCGCGAGCCCGAGGCCATCGGGGCCTGGCTGGCCGACCGCTGGGCCGAAATCGACGCCTGGGTCTCCGCCCACGAGTGAGCGCCCGCCCGCCATTCCTAAACTCTGCTAGCAGCAGTCAGGGCTCCTCCAGCAGGGTAGACCTTGCTGGAGGTCACCTAAGCCTCGATCCGTGGATTGGCTTTTGGGTTCGGGGCGTGGGGTGGGGTGTGGGGGTCGTGCTGGGGGTGGGCAGGGGTGTGCCGCTGGTCTGCCCAGCTCTTTCACGGGGGTCTGCGGTCGGGCCTGTGGGGGGCCGGTGGGTGAAGGGGCTCAGGGCGTGGCTGGTGGGTCGTGGCCGAACACGCCGCGCCAGATGGTGAGCCACTGCGTGGCCCAGGGCCAGTGTTCGGGGAGGTGGAGCACGCGCCGGCGTTGAGGGCGGGCGATGCGGGCGGGGACGTTGACGATGCGGCGGCGCAGGGTTGCTCCGCGGGCGACGGCGAGGGTGCTGTCGGCGAGGGTGGCGGCGGCGCGGAGCAGGTTGTGGGTCATCGCTGCGCAGATGGCCCAGGCGTGGTTGGCGGCGAACCGTCCCGAGGGCAGGTGGGCCAGGGGCCCGTCGATGAGGTCGGCGAAGACGGTCTCGATGATCGCGTGCCGGCGGTGGGTCAGGTCCGCCTCGGCGAGGGGGAGGTCGCTGTTGGTCAGGAACGGGTGGTGGCGCCACACCGGGAACAGTTCATCGAGCTTGGCCTGGTCGCGGACTCGGCGCACGACCAGTCGCGCGGTCACCGGGGTGTCGGTGGTGGCGAACGCGGTGAAGGAGGTTTCGGCGACTTGCGCGTCGGAGATCAACGCGCCGGTGTCCGGGTCGGTGACCGCGCCGGGATAGTGCACCGGTATCCAGGCGTCCTCATCGATGGCGGCGATGGCCCGGCAGACCGCGGCGTTCTTGGCCAGCACCACGGAGAAATGTGCCCCTTCCTTGACGCAGGCGGCGGTGACGGCGCTGGTGCCGTACGCGGAATCGCCGCGGACCAGGATGGCCCCGGTGGCACCGGCCGCGCGGGCGGTCCTGATCGCGTCCCGGACCATCGAGCCGGCAGCCCGTCCGGAGCCGGCGTTCCCGGCCCGCAGCCGGATCCCGGCGATCACCGGTGCCGCGGTCTCGGTGCTGCTCGTGACCGCCAGCGGCGACAGGCCTCGCCGCAGCACCTGCTTGCCCGCGATCTTGGTGTGCCCGAAGCTGGCGCCCTGCTTGGCGTGTCCGTACACCGGCCGCAGCAGCGAGTCGATATCCACGAACGCCACCTGCTCGATCCCCGGCAGCAGATCGGTCCGGCCCGCCAGGGCAAGCAGATGGGCACGCGCAGCCGAGGCCAGCTGACTGGCGTGACCATGGGTGAACTCGCGCAGGAACTGCCCCAGCGTGGCCGGCGCATACACCTGCCCGAAGATCCGCCTCATCCCACCGGAACGGACCACCTGTAAGTCATCGATACTGTCCGCACCGGCGGCCATCCCAGCGATGATCGCAGCGACCTTCCCGCCCGGGTTCACCCCGGCCGAGGCCACCCGCGCCGGCGTCAGCGTGGCCAACGTGACCCGGTCAGTGACCAACTCCGAGAGTCCGGCCTGCTCGGCCAACGCCATCACCGGGACCAGCCCGGCACACCAGAGGAGATGCTCATCATCGAACACCGGTACCGCCCTGGACCACACCTGCGGTAGTTTCACTTCCAGTGCCTTCTGTGCGCGGACCGAATCAGGACTTCAACTACCCCGATTCTCCCGCCACAGAAGGCATTCCACGATCAGACCCGCCGCCCCCACCCCAAACAACCCGATCCATCCACGGATCGAGGTTTAGGTGTCGTCCAGCAGGGTCTACTCCTGCTGGAGGAGCCCGAACCTGTGCTAGAGCAGAGGTTCGGCACGCCGGACGTATGCAGCGGATCACGCCCGCAACCACCTCGCCGAGGCGTGTCCTTCCCCGCCAGGGACCGATCGGCCCCGCAGACTGGAACCCGAAACCCGCCACCCGACGGCCGGCGGCCTCGAATGGCCCGGCCACCGAAAGGGCCCAGCCTCGTGCCACCACGCAAGCGCGCCAGCGCCACGATCATCGCCCTCGCGAACCAGAAGGGCGGTGTCGCCAAGACCACCTCGGTCGCCTCGCTCGGTGCCGCCTTCGCCGAGCTCGGCAAGCGCGTCCTCCTCGTCGACCTCGACCCGCAGGCCTGCCTGACGTTCAGCCTGGGCATCGACCCCGAATCCGTCGAGGCGTCCATCCACGACGTCCTCATCGGCGCTCGTGCGCTGAACGAGGTCGTCGTGAGCGCCGCCGACGGCGTCGACCTGGTGCCGAGTTCGATCGAACTCGCGGGCACCGAAGCCGTCTTGCTGGGCCGTCCCGGCCGGGAATACGTCCTGCAGGAGGCGCTCGCGAAGGCGGCCACGGCATACGACTTGATCCTGCTGGACTGCTCACCGAGCCTGGGCGTGCTCACCCTGAACGCGCTGACGGCCGCGCGCGGCCTGATCATCCCGATGCCCTGCGAGATGCTCGGCCATCGCGGCGTCGGCCAGCTTCTGGACACCGTCCGGGATGTCAAACGCATCCTCAACAAGAAGCTGACCGTCATCGGTGTGCTGCCGACCATGTTCGACTCGCGCAGCGCCCACCAACAGGACGTCCTCGCCGATGTCGGAGAGCGCTACGGGCTGACCGTGCTCAGCCCGCCGATCCCGCGCACGGTCCGGTTCGCCGAGGCCCCGGCCGTGGGCCGTTCAATCCTCGCCACCGCCCGCTCCAGCAAGGGCGCCCAGGCCTACCGCGCGGTCGCTCAGGACGTCCTGGCCCGCCTCTGATGTGGCGCCGCGGGCGCGGGGCTAGTCTGCCCGTATGCCGTCCACCACTCCTGCCCTTTCCCTCCCGTCCGCCGGTGCGCCCTTCGAGGCCATCGCTCTCGAGCGTCGCGACCTGCGCGACGACGACATCCTCATCGACATCGCCTATGCCGGCATCTGCCACTCCGATATCCACACCGGACGCGATGAGTGGGGTGCCGCGCACTACCCGCTGACTCCCGGCCACGAGATCGCCGGCACCGTCGCCGCCGTCGGCTCCGCGGTGACCCGCCACCAGGTCGGCGACCGGGTCGGCGTCGGCTGCCTGGTCGACAGTTGCGGGGAATGCGAGTCCTGCAAGGACGCGCAGGAGATGTTCTGCACCAAGCCCGCGGTCGGCACCTACAACGCCCAGGGCTATGACGGCGAGTGGACTGCCGGTGGCTACGCCCGTCAGGTCGTCGTCTCCGAACGCTTCGTCGTGCGGATCCCCGAGGCCCTCGGGCTCGATGAGGCCGCGCCCCTCCTCTGCGCGGGCATCACCACCTACTCACCGCTGAAGCGGTGGGGCGCCGGGCCGGGCCGCACGGTCGCCGTCGTCGGCGTCGGGGGGCTCGGGCACATGGGTGTCAAGATCGCCGCGGCCATGGGGGCCGAGGTGACCTCGATGTCGCGCAGCGACGCCAAGAAGGACGAGGCGGCCGCGATGGGAGCAACGCACCACATTGCCACCGGCGATGCCGCGGCGATGAAGGCGGCGCGCCGCTCCTTCGACCTGATCCTGAACACGGTGAGCGCGGACCTGGCGATGGACGACTACCTCAGGCTGCTGAAGCCCAATGGGGTGCTGTGCAATGTCGGCCTGCCCGTCGAGCCGCTCTCGGTCACCCCGTTCGGCCTGATCGGCGGCAACAAGGTGCTGACCGGGAGCAATATCGGTGGGATTGCCGAGACCCAGGAGATGCTCGACTTCTGCGCCGAGCACGCTCTGGGCGCGACCATCGAGACGATCGATGCCTCCGACCCGGCTGCCGTCGACGCGGCGTGGGACCGCGTCGTCGCCGGCGATGTGCGCTACCGCTGCGTCATCGACACCGCGACCATCCCCGGCTGACCGGCACGACGACTTCCGGACGGGCCGAGGCGACCGGCACCGTACGCCCCCATGCGGCATACGGCGCCGGGCCTCGGCCCCCTCAGGCGGCGACCAGACGCTCCCGACCGCTTGCTGGTATGCCGTGTGCTCGGCGTGCGTCGTCGTCCTACCGGTGAGCTTGCTCGTCTCGGCGCGTGGGCGCGTCCCGCCGACGTCACGCCTTTCGCCGGTCGGTCACGGTTCGCCGGGGCAGACCCATGACCGGGGTCACGTGCCTGCCTGGCGCCGGTGACCAAGCGTGTGGTTGTGCGGATGGGTCGTGACGGCAGGCCGGCCCCGGTTTCGCGGCCCAGCGAGCACGTCGACCTCGCGATCGACCATCCCCTCGGGCGGCGGATCATCCTGGCGTTGACCGCCATCCTCTTGCTGGCGACCCTGGCCAGCTTGCTCAAGGGCCGTGGCGCTACAGGTCGAGGATCCGGCGGTCGAACGGCCTTGGGTGACGGCGGCCTGCGTGGGGTGGCCAGCGCCTTCGGCTTCGTCATGCTCCTGCTCGGCGGTGCCCTGCTCGGGCTGATGGGGCGCTTCCGGGAGCCATGATCGCTAGTGCGGTCGTGCTCGCCGCGATCGCTCTGCTCAACCTGCGTCTGCACGAATCGGCGCGGATCATCGCCGGGTCCACCCTCTTGCTGGTGCTCCTCATGCTCCTCATCACCGGGAGCGGTGCCCTCCGGCACGAGCTGCAAGGAGCCCGGATGGTCGCCCTGAGGCGGGGCAGGCGCTTGGCTGCGGCGAACGCCCAGGTGCTGGCATCGATGAGCTTCGAGCGCGATCTGGTCCTGGCGCAAGAACGCGCTCGCTCGGCGCGGGAATTGCACGACGGACTCGGGCATCGGCTGACGCTGACAGCGATGTCGTTGCAGTTCGCCCTGAAGGCCAAGGACAAGGACGCCGGCCAGGCTTGGGCCGAGGTGGACAACGCGTCCGACACGACGGCCGCCGCGCGCGAGGTCATCCGGGGCTGGGCGCGCGCCGCTGGCGCATCGGCGGACGCCGTCGGCGCGGCCGTCACCGTCGAGACGATCGCCGACGCATTCCGCGGGGCGGGGCTGGAGGTGCGCGTGCGGCATACGGGCATGGAGGAGCGGATGCCCGAGCCGGTGGCGGATTTCGTTGCTCGGCTGGTCGAAGAGGCATAGACCAATGTCGTGCGGCACGCGCGCGCGACGTGCGCCGAGGTGGACCTGGCTCAAACGGCCGACGAGATCCGGATCACGTTGCGGGACAACGGGATTGGTCAGGCAGAACCGCACGAGGGGTTCGGGATCCGCTCGCTGCGTGAACGCGCGATGGCCCTCGGCGGCGACTTCGCCAGCGGCGCTGCCCGAAGCGCCCCGCTTGACGACCGGGAGGAGCGGCGTGGCGGCTGGCTGGTCACGTCGAGAGTGCAATTTGTGCCCGTCGACAGGGCACCTCAGTCCAGTTGACAGGCCGGTTCAGCCCCGTCGAGAGGCCGGTTCAGCCCCGTCGAGAGGCCGGTTCAGCCCCGTCGAGAGGCCGGTGTCAGCCGGCCTCGGGCGCTGGCGTGCCGCCGCGGGTGCGGCGCCGGTTGCGGCGGGGCCGGGTGCTCTCGCCGTCGCGGGGCGAGTCATCGGCGGCCCGGCTGGTCGGGCCCGAGTCGTCCGCTCCGCGGCCGCCCCGCCCGGTCTCGCCCCGGCCGCTGCCGCGTCCGCTGCGACCCCGGCCGGGGCCCCCGCTCGACTTCTTGCCGGGGCCCTCGATGTCCTCGATGACCTCGGCGTCCAGCCCGGCGCGCGTTTGAGCGGCGCGGGGGAGGCGGCCCTTGGCGGTGCGGGGGACGGCCAGTTCCTCATAGAGGTGGTCGGAGGAGGAGTAGGTCTCGACCGGCTCGGGGATGCCGAGGTCGAGCACCTTGTTGATCAGGCCCCAGCGGGGCATGTCGTCCCAGTCGACGAAGGTCACCGCGACACCGGTGTGCCCGGCGCGGCCGGTGCGGCCGATGCGGTGGACATAGGTCTTCTCGTCCTCGGGGCACTGGAAGTTGATGACGTGAGTGACATTCTCGACGTCGATGCCGCGGGCTGCGACATCGGTGGCGACGAGCACATCGACCTTGCCATTGCGGAAGGCGCGCATCGCCTGTTCGCGGGCGCCCTGGCCGAGGTCGCCATGGATGGCGGCCGCCGCGAAACCACGCTCGGTCAACTCCTCGGTGACCTTCGCCGCGGTGCGCTTGGTGCGGCTGAAGATGATGGTCAGGCCGCGGCCGTCGGCCTGCAGGATCCGCGAGAGCATCTCGGTCTTGTCCAGCGCGTGGGCGCGGTAGACGAACTGCTCGATCGCCTTGACCGTCGCGCCGTCGTCGCCGTCCTCGTGCATCGCCCGAATGTGCGTCGGCTGCGTCATATAGCGCCGGGCCAGGGCGACGACAGCGCCCGGCATGGTCGCGGAGAAGAGCATCGTCTGGCGGCCCGCGGGGGTCAGCGAGAGCAACTTCTCCACGTCTGGCAGGAAGCCGAGGTCGAGCATCTCGTCGGCCTCATCGAGCACCACGATGCGGGCGTGCCCCAGCGTCAGGTGGCCCTGGTTGGCGAGGTCGAGCAGTCGCCCGGGCGTGCCGACGACGATGTCGACGCCGCGGCGCAGGGCTTCGACCTGAGGCTCGTAGGCCCGCCCGCCATAGACGGTCAGCACGCGCACGCCGCGGTCGGCGCCGGCGCGCTCGAGGTCGGCCGCGACCTGGACGGCGAGCTCGCGGGTCGGAGCCACGGCGAGCGCCTGCGGCATGCCGGGGGCGGGGAGGGCGTCATACGCGCTGTCACCGGGGACGGCGACGCGCTGCAGCATCGGGATGCCGAAGCCGAGCGTCTTGCCGGTGCCGGTCTTGGCCTGGCCGATGATGTCGTGACCCGAGAGCGCGACCGGCAGGGTCATCGCCTGGATTGGGAAGGGAGCCACGATGCCGTGCTTCGCGAGCGAAGCGACGATGTCCGGGTGGACGTCGAAATCGGCAAAAGTCTTCTCTGACACGGAAAATCCTCGATCTTTGGGGACATCGCAAGGGATGCCACGGGCGTGGAGCCGATCGGAGGTCTTCTTCGGCAGCGAGACTCGCTGCGGCTGCCGGCGACGCGCCGACGTTGTCAGGATTCGTGCCGACCGGGCACCTTCTGTCGGGCCGATTCTACCGCCCCTCGGGCAGTACGCTTTCGCACGTGCCCTCCGACCCCCTGGACGATCTCGCCTTCCGTGGGGCGGTCGGCGACGTGCTGGCCGTGCTGGCATACGGCGAGATCAGCGCGTTCTCACGGCTGGCGACCGATGCCGATCTCGCGCCCACGCTGGCCGGCCGGGAGCAACTGGCGCGCCTGGCGATGACGGCATTCGGCAACTATGACCTGCTCGCCGGCCGCCTGCGCGAACTCGGCGTCGATCCCGAGGACGCCGTAGCGCCCTATGTCGCCAGTTTCACTGCCTACCACGAGCGGACCAGGCCCAGCAATTGGCTCGAAGGCATCGTCAAGGCGTATGTCGGTGACGGGATCGCCACCGACTTCTTCCGCGAGATCGCGGCGTATGTCGATCCCACGTCGCGCGCGGTCATCCTCCGTGCGCTCGACGATCAGGTGCGCAGCGACCAACTGCTCGATATCGCTCGCGTGGCGCTGATCGCCGATCCGGTGGTCAGCGGGCGGCTGGCCCTGTGGGGACGGCGGTTGATGGGGGAGGCCCTGTCCCAGGCTCAGCGGGTGGCCGCGGAACGGGAGTCGCTCGCGTCCTTGCTCAGCGGCAGATTCGGCGGCCCGGGCTTCGACCTCGCCCAGTTGGGCGAGATGTTCCAGCGGCTGGCCGAACGGCATACGGACCGGATGGCGCGCCTCGGCCTTTCGGCCTGACCGGGACCCGACGACAGAACCACAAGCAAACGGGCGGCCCGAATCGGGCCGGCCGCTTCGATGCGCAGAGTCAGCGGCGGATCTGCCGGCCGCCCGCGAAGTTGCCATAGGCGACGATCAGGCCCGCGGCGACAGCGATGCTGATCAGCCACGCGAGCCACGGGGCGCCGCCGCTGGCGTTCTTGTAGTCGAAGACGGTCGACAAGATCAGGGTCGTGATCAGCGACCCGAGGATGCCGATGATGATGGTGACGGCCATGCTGATGTTCTGCTTGCCCGGCAAGGCAAGACGCGCCAGCGCGCCGATGATGAGGCCACCGATGATGGCGCCGATGATTGCGGTGAGCACGTCGCCGCTCCTTTCAGAGGTCGCCGGTCGGGCGACTGGCGATCCGGACTATCCGGCTCGCTCCAAGAACCAACAATTGCACGCGTAGGTCTATTTCTCCGGCAGGCGGTCCGGGCAACTTTTCGGCGGGTAACCCGGCCGTCGGCCCTGCCCCACAACGCCAGCGGTCCGATCAGGTGCCGAAACCGACGCGGCCCTTGGCGGACTCACCGATGTCCACATAGCCGATGACGGCGGCCGGGACGATCACGACCCGCCCGCGGGCATCCTCGAGGCGCAACGCGCCGCCGGAGCTGACGGCCTCGGTGACCGCCTGCTCGACTTCGAGCGCGGTGAGTTCGGGCTCGATGACGACCTCGCGCGCGACATTCGCGATGCCGATCTTGATTTCCATATGACCTTCTCGGGCTCGGGGGGGCGGAGGCTCCGCTTGTCTTCTGGTTGGGCAACACACTTTGCCAGGTGGAGATTCCGCCCGGTCCGGGGGTCGTCACCGAGCCTGCGAGTCGGCTCCTGCTCAGTCGGCCGACTCGGCGGAGCGCACCGGCTGACCGCCGACGCCGCGCCAGGCGAGCCGGCCGATGATGCCCACGGCAAGCTCCTTGGGTAGGGCCTGATCCTTCAGCCATGCCCGGGCTGAGACCTGGCCGAGACCGACCAAGCCCTGGGCGACCAGCCGGGCGACCTCGATCGGCAGCTGGGTGTCGAGGACGATCTGCCGGGCCAGGGCCTCGGTGCAGGCCTGCAGAGACCAGTCCAGTCGATCGCGCACCGAGGCGACCTCGACCAGATCCGACTCGAAGACGATGCGATAGGCGGAGTCCTCGCGGGCCACGAAATCGAAGAAGGCCTCGACAACGGCATACACGCGCTGTTTGTGGTTGTCCGTGCTCCTCAGCGCCGACTCCACGACATCGACGAGCGCCTGCGTGTGCACGTCGACCACGGCGAGGTAGAGCTCGAGCTTGCCCGGAAAGTGTTGGTAGAGAACGGGCTTGGACACGCCGGCGCGCTCGGCGATGTCTTCCATTCCGGTCGAGTGGTACCCCTTCTCGACGAAGACTGCCTGCGCGGCTTCCAGGAGTTGGGCTCGACGTTGCATCCGGGGGAGTCGCTGTCCGCGCGTCGTCACCCTCGCATCCGCATCGCGCGCCATGGAACTCACATTCTCGTTTGTGGGAGCGGGTTAGAGGCGCACGATACCAGCCAGTAAGGTGGACGAGATGTCGAGTGCAGCCGAGCGTTCCGGTCGCGCGATGACCGGCGAGGAGCGCCGCCGGTATGCCCGCCAACTGCTCCTCCCGGGCTTCGGATCAGCCGGGCAGGACGCGCTGATCGCCGCCCGGGTGCTCGTCATCGGCGCCGGGGGACTGGGGTCGGTCACCGCCCCGTATCTCGCGGCCGCCGGGGTTGGCACCATCGGCATCGTCGACGACGACGTCGTGGACGAGAGCAATCTGCAGCGTCAACTCCTCCACGACACGGCCTCCGTCGGTATGCCGAAGGTCGCGTCCGCGGCCGCCCGACTCCTCGCCCTCAACCCACTCGTGCGCGTCGAGACGCACCCGGTGCGCCTCACTGCGGCCAATGCGGTCGAGTTGATCGGCAGCTACGACCTCGTCGTGGACGGTGCGGACAATTTCGCGACGCGTTATGTCGTCGCGGATGCGGCGGCATTGACCGGCCGGCCGCACGTGTGGGGGTCGATCTTGCGGTTCGACGGCCAGGTGAGCGTCTGGTGGCCGCCGCACGGGCCCTGCTATCGGTGCGTCTTTCCGGCCGCGCCCCCTGAGGGCAGCGTCGCGTCGTGCGCGGAGGCCGGGGTGTTCGGCTCGTTGTGTGCGGCGATCGGTTCGGTGCAGGCGAGCGAGGCCATCAAGCTGCTTTCCGGCCTGGGGGAGCCGCTGATCGGGCGGCTGCTGGTCCACGATGCCCTGGCGGCAACCTGGTCCACCGTTGCGGTCCGTGCCAACCCGCAGTGCGCGCTGTGCGGTGACCACCGCACGATCACCGCGCCGGTGTCCGCCCCCGAGGTTGTCGCCGACCAGGCCCGCCCGCGGCTCGATGTCGCGGGCCTGGTCACCGCGCTGACGGACCCCGAGACGCTGCTCGTGGACGTGCGCGAGCCGGCGGAGTGGGCGACCGGGGTGATCGCCGGGGCGCGCCTGATCGCGCTTGGCGACCTCGCTGCAGCCGGACTGCCCCGCGATCGCCGCCTCGTGCTCTACTGCGCCGCCGGAGGCCGGTCGGCGCGCGGGGTCGCGACGCTCAGCGACCTCGGCTATCCATCCGTGACCGATCTCGCAGGGGGCATCACCGCCTGGGCCGCAGAGCGGCCAATCGTGGCGCCGACAGGCTGAGCCGGTCGACAACGTGCCTGGTCGGGCCGCCTGTCGGTGGCCCGTGGTGAAATCGCCGTATGCCGTCGACCTCGCCTTCGCTCGCTCCCGGGCTGCTCGCCCTGGATGCCGATCAGGCGCGCGCGGTGGCGCATCGCGGGCCTCTGCTGCGCGTTCTTGGCGGACCGGGCACCGGTAAGACGTCGCTGGCCGTCGTGATCGTGGCCGGTCGGGTGGCATCGGGCGAGGTCGGCGCCGATCGGTGCGTGATCATCGCCGCGAGCCGGCGCTCGGCTGCCCGCGTGCGCGATGCGGTGACCCGACGGATCGGTGCGACGACGCGCGAGCCCTTGGCGCGGACCTTCCCATCACTGGCGTTCGGCATCCTGCGTCGGGCGGCGATCCGCGACGACGCGCCCGCGCCCCGTTTGCTCACCGGACCCGAGCAAGACGCGATCCTGCGAGAGTTGCTCGCCGGCCATCGAGCCGACCGCGAGACCGCCCCCGCGTGGCCGGCGGACATGGCGGAGGCGCTGGGCACCGACGGCTTCCGGTCCGAGTTGCGCGACCTGCTGATGCGAGCGGTCGAGTATGGCGTGGACGCGGCTGGCCTGGCTGAGCTCGGGGGTTTGCACGGGCGGGCGGATTGGGTGGCCGCAGCCCGGGTCCTCGATGAGTACGACCAGGTGACGGCCCTGTCGCGACCGGGGGCTTTCGACCCCTCCTGGCTGCTGACCGGTGCCGGCGACCTGCTGGAGGACGATCCCGAGGCGCTGGCCGGGGTCGTCGCGGACCTCGACCTGGTGGTCGTCGACGATGCGCAGGAACTGACCGCCGGGGCCGCGCGCCTGCTGCGGATCCTGGCTGCCCAGGGCGTGGAGATCGTCCTGATCGGTGACCCGGACGCCGCCGTGCAGACCTTCCGGGGGGCCGATCCGAGCTTCCTGGCCGATCGCTGGCGCGAGTTGGGGGTGGGGCCGACCGTCGTGCTCGGCACCGGCCACCGGCTCACGCCGGCCACGGCCACGGCCGCGGCGCGGGTGGCCGAGCTGATCGGGGCGCTGGGCGGGGGCCGGCAACGGGCCTTCGTGACCGACCCCGGGCCGCCCGGTCCCGAGCCGGACGTCCATGTCTTCCGTTCGGCCGCTCAAGAGGCAGCCCATCTCGCCGATGTCGTGCGTCGCGCCCACCTGATCGACCGGCTGCCCTGGCGTGAGATGGCGGTCGTGGTCCGTGGCCAGGGCCGGGCCGATGTCATCCGGCGGGCCTTGGTGGCCGCGCACGTCCCGGTGGCCGATGCCGAGAGTGGGCTTCCGGTCGGGGCTCAGGACGCCGTCCGACCCCTAGTGGTCCTGTGCCAGGCCGCGGTGGAGCGCGTGGCCCATCGCGAGCGCTGCGCCGGCGAGGCACTGGATCTCGATCCGGACGGCGGCTGGCGCCTCAGGCCAGAGGTGGCCGTCGATCTGTTGACCAGTGCCTATGGCGGCGCGGATGCCGTCACCCTGCGCCGCCTGCGCCGCGCCGTGCGCCGCGCGGCCCTGGATGACGGTCGTGGTGCGCCGGCCGACGTCCTGCTGGCAGCAGTCCTGGCCCGTCCCGGTGATGCGCAGGACCTGGCGGAGGAGACGAGCAGCGGCATGCGGCGCTTGGCCGCCATGCTCGCGGCGGTGACCTCGACGGTGGCAGCCGGTGGCGCGTCTCCGGAGGACGTGCTCTGGGCAGCCTGGTCGGCTGCCGAGATCGCTGACGAGTGGCGCGCGACGGCCCTCGCCGGCGGCCGTGACGGCGCGCGGGCGGACCGCGATCTCGATGCCGTGATCGACGTGCTGGCTCGGGCACGGGACTTCGCCGTGCGGCTGCCCGGGGTGCAGATCGAGACCTTCCTCGATCAGGTCGCCGGATCGCCGTTGGCTGCCGACTCGATCGTCGCCCGAAGCGTCGACCGCGAGCGCGTCGAGGTGCTCACGCCGCACGCCGCCGCCGGGCGTGAGTGGTCACTTGTCGCGGTGGCCGCGGTCCAGGAGGGTGCCTGGCCCGATCTGCGCCTACGGGGTTCGCTGCTCGGATCGGAAGTCCTGGTCGATGTCCTGTGCGGCCGCGAGACGTCGATCCGGGCCTCCCAGACGGTGACTCGGCATGACGAGGCCCGCTTGTTCCATGTCGCGCTGACCCGCTCCCGCGGCGCCGTCCATCTCAGTGCCGTGCGCGCCGACGACGAGTCGCCGTCGAGTTATCTGGACGTCGTCGCGCCGTGGTCCGGGCCGGGGGATCGGCCCTTCACCGAGGTCGAGCAGCCAATGACCCTCGTCGGCGCGGTCGCTGCCCTACGCCGCACCGTAGCGGCTTCACCGACCTCCGACCGGGCGGTGCGGGAGCGGGCCGCGGGAGCGCTGGCGCACCTGGCGCGTGTCGGCGTCAGGGGCGCCGATCCCCGGGAGTGGTGGGGGTTGCGCGAGGTCAGCGACGACCGGCCGCGCGTGGACGATGGGGCCCTGGTCAAGGTCTCTCCGTCGGGGCTCGTCGGCTTCGGCGAATGCGAGGCTCGGTGGCTGCTCACTGGAGTCGGTGGTCAGGGGCCGGCCGTGGGCTCGGCCGCGCTGGGCACGCTCGTGCACGAGGTTCTCGCGCAGTGCGGCGATGCCGATGTGGCGACTTTGGGAGCGCGTCTCGACGACGGCTGGGCTCGCCTCGGCCTCGCTCCAGGCTGGATTAGCCGGGCAAAGCGGGGCGACGCGGGACGCATGCTGGAGCGCGCCGCGGCCTATTTCGAGTTGGCCAAGTCCCAGGGCTGGCGTCGGGTGGCGGCGGAACAGCAGATGAGCCTGGTCCTGGGCCGGGCCCGGATTTCGGGCGTGGTGGATCGGCTGGAAGCCGACGCCGACGGGCGGCTGCGGATCCTCGACTTCAAGACCGGCAGCTCCAAGCCCAAGCGCGAGGAGGTGGCCAAGCACCCGCAATTGGGCGCCTATCAGGAGGCCGTCGAACGGGGGGCATTCGGTCCCGGTGCGGTGTCGGCAGGGGCCGCGCTCGTGCAACTCGGCAAGGCCGGGGGAGTGCGCATCACCAGCGCGGTGCAGGAGCAGGTGCCGTTGGCCGAGGCGGACGAGCCCGGTTGGGCTCGTGACCTGATCGAGCAGGCGGCGACGACGATGGCGGGTGCGACCTACCGAGCCATCCAAGGCACCTGGTGCCGGACCTGTCCGGTCCGCACAAGCTGCCCCGTGCACGCCGAGGGGGCGATGCTGGCGTGAGCCCGATGTCGCGAGCCGCTGATCTGCCCCTGTTCAGCGACCCCCTCCCGCCCGCCCCCGCTGCGCCCAAGGCCGGCGCTGAGCGTGCGGCCCGCCCGCCAACCGATCCAGACTGCCCGGCAACCGATCCGGAACGCGCCGGGGCCGGCGCTGATCGTGCCAGCGCTCGCCGGGCCGACGGCCGGCGGACGGCCCGCCGAAGCGCAGGTAAGTTCGAGGGCCAGGACCCCTTGCTTGTGCTGCCGCCGGCCGCTGAGTCGGGCGCCGACCGTGAGCACCCGGCCACGGATCCCAGCCCCATTGACCGTTCGCCCGGTAGCCGCTCGCCGCTGGCGCGTGTCCGGCGGCCGGGTGGCCCGAGCCTGTCGGCCAAACGGATCGCCGACGCCCTCGGCCAGCCGCGACCCACGGCTCAGCAGCAGTCGGTCATCGAGCAGCCGCCGGGGCCGATGCTCGTCGTCGCCGGAGCCGGGTCGGGCAAGACCGAGACCATGGCCGCCCGCGTCGTCTGGCTGGTGGCCAATGGCTTTGTCGATCCCGATCAGGTCCTCGGCCTGACCTTCACCCGCAAGGCCGCCGCCGAGCTCTCGGCGCGCGTCGTCGCCCGCCTACGCGCGCTCCGGGAGGCCGGGTTGTGGCAGCCGGCAGACGGGACGGCCGACCTCGGTGCGGCGCCCCCGACGATCTCGACCTACCATGCCTACGCCGCGCGACTGGTCCGCGAGCATGCCCTGCGCGTGGGCCGTGAGCCGGAATCCCGCCTGCTCTCCGAAGCGGCGGCCTGGCAGGTCGCGGCCGAGGTGGTCACGGCCTACGACGGGCCGTTGGATGAGATCGGCAAGGCCGAGTCGACCATCACCAACGCCGTGGTCGATCTCGCGGGTGAGCTCGCCGAGCACCTGGTGACCCCGGCCGAACTCGCCGGGTGGCTCAATGCGATCGACACGCGCCTCGCCGCCATCGAGGCCGGCGGGAAGCCACTGCTGTCCGGGTCGAAGGACATGCGGGCCGCGTTGCGCGGACGGCGGGCGCTGGTCCCGGTGCTCGAGCGGTTCGGTGACCTCAAGCGCCGGCGCGGCGCCCTCGACTTCGCCGACCAGATGGCGCTCGCCGCCCGGATCGCGATGCGCTTCCCCGAGGTCGGCATCATCGAGCGCGCCCGGTTCGGTGCCGTGCTGCTCGATGAGTTCCAGGACACCTCGCACGCTCAACTGCAGTTCCTCGCCGCGCTCTTCGCCCCGGATTCGGGCGCGCACCCGGTCACGGCTGTGGGCGACCCGAATCAGTCGATCTATGCGTGGCGCGGGGCGAGCGCGGCCACCTTGGCCCAGTTCCCCGTCGCCTTCGGTGGCGAGGCCACGCCCGTCCTGCCCCTCAGCGTGACGTGGCGCAACGACCGGGGGATCCTGGCCGCCGCGAATGTCGTCGCGGCTCCCCTGCGCGCGCGCTCCCGCGTCCCGGTCACGCCACTCGATCCGGCACCGCAGGCCCCCGACGGCCGGATCGACGTGGCCCGCGCCGAGACCGTCGAGGCCGAAGCCACCGCGGTTGCCTCGTGGATCGGCGCGGAGTTGGCAGGCGGAGCCAAATCGGCGGCGGTCCTGTGCCGCAAGCGCTCGCAATTCGAGCCGGTGATCGAAGCCCTCGGAGCAGCGGGCCTGCCCTATGAAGTGGTCGGTCTCGGCG
The DNA here is from genome assembly GCF_039531165.1 of Nostocoides vanveenii. Classification (NCBI taxonomy): domain Bacteria; kingdom Bacillati; phylum Actinomycetota; class Actinomycetes; order Micrococcales; family Intrasporangiaceae; genus Nostocoides; species Nostocoides vanveenii. Next base: position 39,138 of record NZ_BAAAPN010000011.1, read on the forward strand.
GCTTGCTGCTCACCCCCGAGGTGCAGGATGTCGTGGCGCTGCTGAGCATCGCCCACGATGCGGCACGTGGCGACCGGTTGATGCGGCTGCTGACCGGTCCGCTCTGCCGGCTGGGCGCGGCCGACCTCGACCGCTTCCATGCCTGGGCCCGATCCCGCCAACAGCCACCGACACCAAACGGCGCGTCTGCCGGCCCGTCGGACCTGTCGGCCGACGCGGCCGACCGGGTCAGCCTGGTCGAGGCGCTCGTCGACTTCGGCCGCGCGACGACCGGTGAACGCGAGGCCGCGGGTGTCAGCGCTACCGGGAGCCGGCGGTTGGTCACGCTCGCCGCGCGGCTCGCCGAGCTTCGGTCGGTGAACGCCGTCGGGCTCGCCGACCTCGTCGGTGCTGCCGAGCGCATCCTGGGCCTCGACATCGAGGTGCTGGCCCGACCCGAGTTCAGCCCAGCGGCTGGACGCGCCCACCTGGATGCTTTCGCCGATGTCGCCGCGTCCTTCGCCGCGAGCAGCGACCGGCCGACGCTCGGCGGCTTCCTCGCCTGGCTCGATGCGGCACTCCTGGAGGAGCGGGGCCTCGATCTCGGCACCATCGACATCGCCCCGGGAGCCGTGCACGTGCTGACCGTCCATGCCGCCAAGGGCCTGGAGTGGGATGCCGTGGCCGTCCCCGGTCTGGTGGAGGCCGGCTTCCCCGTGCACAAGTCCGTTCAGTCGGTCTACGACGAGGCCACACAACAGTGGCGCGCGTCGGAGCCCAACGACGGGGCCTGGACGGTGGGGCTGGACGGCCTGCCCTATGACCTGCGCGGCGACCGAGACGACCTGCCCGGCTTCGACTGGCGCTCTGCCACCGGCGCCAAGGATCTTGACACCCGGCGCGAGGAGTTCCGGGCCGCTGCCGGCCGGCATCTGCTGGATGAGGAACGGCGCCTGGCCTATGTCGCGTTGACTCGGGCCCGGCACCGAATGCTGCTGACATGTGCGGTCTGGGGCACGCAGGCCTCGCCGCGGGTGCCGTCCCGCTTCCTGACCGAACTGCTCGAGCAACGCCCCGACCTGCTGGAGATCGGCACGTGGGTCCCGGACCCGGAGCCCGGCGCGGCCAATCCTCGCCTCGCCGAGCCGATGCGTGGTGCCTGGCCCACCCGGCCACCGACCCCCGCCGGCCTGATCGCGGCCGCTGATCTTGTGCAGGCCGCCGAGCGCGGCGACGGGCCGGCGGCACCCGTCGTCTCCGAACAGGTCGAACTCCTGCTCGCCGAGCGCGAGCGGCGCCGCACGCTCGATCGGGCCTGGCAGGGGACGGCCCCGCCGCGCGACTGGCGCATCCTCGATGCCCTCGACGGGCATCTGACGACGACCGAGCTGGTCCGGTTCGCCGCCGATCCCGACGCCTTCGCCGTCTCGGTCCGGCGACCGATGCCCCAGCCGCCGGCTCCGGCGCTACGCCGCGGCTCGACCTTCCACTTGTGGGTGGAGCGTCACTACCGGCGCGCCGCCTTGCTCGACCCGGACGATCTGCCGGGCAGCGCCGACGACGACGCGCCCGACGAGTACGACCTGGACGAGTTGATCGGCCACTTCCTCGCCGGCCCCTGGGCCGCTCAGGTGCCGATCGAGGTGGAGGTCGCCGTCGAGGCCGTGGTCGGATCGCTCGCCGTGCGCGGCCGCATCGATGCGGTCTTCGCCCGGCCAGGCGGCGGGGTGACGATCATCGACTGGAAGACCGGCCGCCCCCCGGTCGGCGCCGAGGCCCACGCCCAGGCGGTCCAGCTGGCGATCTACCGCGCGGCCTACGCCCGGCTGCGGGGGTTGGACGAGGCCACGCAGGTCGATGCCGCGTTCTACTACGCCGCAACCGGTGAGACGGTCTATCCGGCGCTGCGCTCCGGCACCGACCTCGAAGCCCTGATTGCGACGCTGGAGTGAGGGTCGGTGCGGGCGGCGGCGGAGCGCCGAAAGTCCGCTGCCGGCTCGGGGCTTTCCCTCACCTGGGGTTCAGGGTCGCGGACTCGGTGCTATGCCAGCGGACTTTGCGGCCGGCGGCTCACCCTCCTGGGCTGGGCTGACCGGCACGTCGGACGGCGCCGCGGCCGGCGGTCCGGCCGGCGGTCCGGAGGGCATCAGCTCCGTGTCGTGGACCGCATCGGCGAGCTGGCGCAGCCGATCGGTCGCGTCCTCCACCACCTGCGGATAGCCGGCGGCGAGCGCATCGAAGAGGTCGGTGACATAGCCGAGCTCGGCGACCAGCGTGGCGCGCGTGAGCAGGTGGCGGTCGGGCCGGGTGGCGCGCGCCCGGGCATACGCGCGGGCGATCGCGACCACGGCCGGTGGCGCGACCTCGCGCACGATCGCGGCGAAGTCGTCGGCGGGGTCAGCGACCTTGGCCCGGCGCCAACCGACGACACCCCGGATCGTGGCCTCGCCCTCGTCGTCGAGAGTGACCAGGACGTGCCGGCCCTCCAGTCCCCCGTGCAGGGTGGCGGACGCGAACTGCCAGAGCGCGACATTCTCCAGCGCGGCCTCCCAGCGCGTCAGCAGATTCGCCGGCACCCGGCCGGTCGACGCGGCCCGGTCCAGGTCGGTCAATCGACGCTGCCGGTACTCATCCGGGGTGTAGCTCTCCAGACCCGCGTCCTCGAACAGCGCCGGATCCTGGTCGTGGATGGTGGCGATCAGTTGGCCCAGGGCCGTCGCGATGGCGAAATCGGGCTCGATCGCCGCCAACTTCAGGCCGCGTCCCGGGATCGCCGTGTGCACCAGCGCCCGCCCGCCGTCGGCGGTGCCGATCGACCCTCGCGGCACGGGAACAGACACGGGCAGTCGCTTGGCGACGATCCGGGCCACAGCAGCCCCGGCATTGAGTTCGACCGCGGCGGCCGCCGAGGCCGAGGCCCGCACGATCCAGGAGCGCCCCTCGGTGTCCTCGACCAGTGCCGCGTCGATGGCGGCCCCCGGGTCGACGGGGAAGGGCCCGGCGGCAACCGGGTTGAGGCCGGGCACCGCGGCGCTGGCCAGGGCGGCGAGTTGGGCGGGAGTGCGCGTCACGGGGATCACCGTATGCCGATCCCTCCCCCCGCGCGTAGCCGGCCGCCCGGCCAGCTGCACCCGCTGCCGGGCCCGATGCCCCGCCGAACGAGGCCGTTTTGGGGGTGTCCTAGATTTGGCGGGTGACTCAGGCACTCCCGACACGAGCTCGCATCGTCATCGTCGGTGGCGGCGTCATCGGCGCCTCGGTCGCGTATCACCTCGCCCTCGCCGGAGAGCGCGACGTCCTCCTCCTCGAGCGCGACCGGATCACCAGCGGCACCACCTGGCACGCCGCCGGCCTGATGACCTGCTTCGGCAGCACGAGCGAGACCAGCACGAGCATTCGCCTCTATAGCCGCGACCTGTATGCGCGGCTGGAGGCCGAGACGGGCGTGGCGACCGGTTTCAAACCGGTCGGCCTGATCGAGGCCGCCGCCGACGCGGACCGCCTCCACGAATACCGCCGGGTCGCTTCCTTCCAGCGCCCGATGGGGCTGGAGATCCACGAGATCACGCCCAAGGAGATGGCCGACCTCTTCCCCCTGGCGCGCACCGACGACCTGCTCGCCGGCTTCTATGTCCCCGGCGACGGCCGGGTCAACCCGGTCGACCTGACGATGTCGCTGGCCCGCGGCGCCCGGCAGCACGGCGCGACAATCGTCGAGGGTGTCCGGGCCACCGGCGTCCTGACCACGCCCGAGGGCCGTCTGTCCCGGGTGACCGGCGTCGCCACCGACGCGGGCGACGTCGAGGCCGAGATCGTCGTCAACTGCGCCGGCATGTGGGCCCGCGAATTCGCCCAGGCCAATGGCATCGTCGTGCCCAACCAGGCCGCCGAGCACTACTACCTCATCACCGAGCCGCTGGCGGGGATGAGCCCGGACGCACCGGTTTTCGAGGACCCCGCGGCCTACGGCTATTACCGCGAGGAGGGCGGCGGGATGATGGTCGGCCTCTTCGAGCCGCGCGCCGCCGCGTGGCGCGTCGACAGCATCCCGCGCGACTTCTCCTTCGGCGAGATCCCGCCGGACTGGGACCGGATGACGCCCTTCCTGGAACGCGCGATGTCCCGCGTGCCGGTCACCCTCGAAGCCGGGATCCGCAAATTCTTCTGCGGCCCGGAATCCTTCACCCCGGACCTGCTGCCCGCGGTCGGCGAGGCCCCGAGCCTGCCCGGCTACTTCGTCTGTGCGGGACTGAACTCCATCGGCATCCTCTCCGCCGGCGGCCTCGGCCGGATCATGGCCGACTGGATCCTCACCGGCCGGCCGGACGCCGACGTGACGGCCATCAACCTCGACCGCTTCCGCGGCTTCCAACTTGACCCGACCTACCGCGCCGCGCGCACCGCCGAGATCCTCGGCACCGTGTATGCCGCCCACACCCCCGGTGTGCAACTGAAGACCGGGCGTGGTGTCCACCGCTCCCCGGTGCACGACGAACTTCTGGCCGCGGGCGGCTACCTGCGCGATGTCAGTGGCTGGGAGGGCGCGGACTGGTTCGCCGGGCCCGGCAACACCCCGCAGGCCGAGCCTGGGTGGGGCCCGCAACCGTGGTTCGCCCACTGGCGCGCCGAGCACGAAGCCGTCCGCGAGCGCGCCGGCCTGATCGATATGTCCTTCATGGCCAAGTGGCGCATCACCGGCGCCGACGCGGGCCGCGTGCTCAGGCACCTCAGCGCCGGCGATGTCGACGGCGACCCGGGCGTGATCACCTACACCCAGTGGCTGGACGACGACGCTCGACTGCAGGCCGACCTGACCGTGACCAAGCTCGGCGCGCGGCACTTCGTCGTCGTCGCGAGCGACACGGCATACGGGCACGTCGAGGGCATGCTGCAGCGGGCGGCCGCCGGCCTCGAGGTCACCATCGACGATGTCACGACGGCGCTGGCGCAGTTTGCTATCCAGGGGCCGCGCTCGCGGGAGGTGCTCGCAGCGCTCACCGACGCCGACCTGAGCACCGACGCCTTCCCCTTCCGCGCCGTCCGTCAGGTCACCCTCGCCGGCCGCGCCGTGCTCCTGGCCCGGATCACGTATGCCGGCGAGCTCGGCTACGAGATCTACCTCCCCGCAGGCGATGCCGCGCGCGTGTGGCGCGAAATCCTCGGTGCGGGAACGGCCTACGGGCTCCAGCCGTATGGCCTGAAGGCGCTGGCCAGCCTGCGCATGGAGAAGGCCTACCGCGACTACGGGCACGACATCGACAACACCGACGATGTCTACGAGGCGGGCCTCGGCTTCGCGGTCGCGCTCGACAAGGCTGACTTCCGCGGCCGGGCGGCGGCTCTGGCGGCCAAGGCCGCCCCCGCCCGGCGCCGCCTGGTCCAGATCCTGCTGCGCGACCCGGAGCGGCTGCTCTTCCACGCCGAGCCGCTCTATCGGGACGGGGAGTTCGTCGGCTACATCCGGGCGGCGTCCTACGGTTGGACCCTCGGTGGTGCGGTCGGGCTGGCCATGGTCGAGGCCCCCGAGGCCGTCACGACTGGCTGGCTGGATGAGGGGGAGTGGAGCGTCGAGATCGCCGGCGATCTGGTGCCGGCGCGGGTTTCGCTTCGTCCGCTCTACGACCCGGGCAGTGCCCGCGTTCGAATGTGATCCAGGTCACATCCACCCCGGGCAACCTTTTCGTGCGCTGTGGCGTCTTGGCTTATGACGAGGGTCGCTGGGGGGCACCTTCGCGCGGCGGCGGGTTCGTGGGGACGCGGACCCGCCGCCCTTGACGTCTCCGCGCGGACTCCGGCCGTCGGCGTCACGCGTGCCGCTGGCGGGGCAAAAGGACTTCTTCGTAGAGCAGCAAGAGCCCGGCCGCTACGGGGATGGCGAGCAGCGCGCCAAGGATGCCGAGCAGGGTCCCGCCAGCTAGTGCGGCGACGACGGTGACGGCTCCCGGCACGGCCACTGTCCGCGCCATGATCCGCGGCGCGACGACATAGTTCTCGAGTTGCTGATAGATAAGGTAATAGGTGGCCGCGATCAGGGCCGCCCGGGGCTCGGAGAAGAAGGCCACACCGCAGACCAGCACCGCGCCGATGGTCGCACCGACCATCGGGATGAGCCCGAGGAAGCCCACCATCACCGCGAGCACAGCGGCATACTGAATCCCGACCAGGCGCATCATCACATAGGACGCAAGCGCATTGATCGTTGCGACGGCGACCTGCCCGATGGCGTACGACCCCGTCCGGCGCATGATCTCCTCGGCGAGGGAGATGACCCGCGGGCGCCGCGACGCCGGGACCATGGCATAGACAGCGCCCTTGACGGTCGGTAGTGACGCGAGGAAATAGAGGGTCAAGATCAGCACCGTGAAGGACTGGAAGACGCCATTGGCCAACGCCCGGCCGGCGCCCAGGACGCCGCCGAAGATCTGGCTGACGAAACCCGCGTCGGTCAACCGCGAGTTGATCTCGCTCTGCAGTCGGTCGACGATGCCATAATCCTGATCCAGCCGCTTGACCAGCGAGGAGTTGAGCGCCCGATCGACATACTCCGGGGCGTTCTCCAAGAGCGCCGCGCCCTGGGGGATGACGGTCGGCACCACGAGCAACCCGAGCAGGGCAAAGACGAGAACGACACCGGCAAAGACGGCGCTGACGGCCAGGCTGCGACGCACGCCCCTCTTCAACAGCCACCCGACGATGGGGTCCAGCGCGAGCGCGAGGAAAAACGCCACGACGAGGATCGTGATCGTCGTCGACAGTTTCGCCAGCATCCGCGCCAGGCCGATGGCGAGGATGACACCGACCGCACCGACGAAGCCGATGTAGAGCGGGGAGTAGCGATTGAGCGGGCGGCCGGCCACGCCATACGGGCTGGCCGCGGTGGCGCCGCCTTGAGCATGGGCACCGTGCGCTTCCGCGCCCGGGCCGTATGCCGTGGGCTCGCCCCCCACGGTCGTCCCGCCCGGATCCCGGTCCGATCCCGCAGCGGGCGTCGCCTCGGCAGCCTCGGCCTCCGGCGCGCGAGCAGCCACCCTCTCATCGGCGGGCACGCGTTGATGCGGATGCTGGCTCGCACGCAGGGCGGCCCGCTGGCGGCGCTGGAACTCGGCGTACCGGCCGAGACGCATTCTGGGCATACGCCCCTCACTTCCGCATCGCTCGGCCTGCCCTGACCGCCCAAATCTAAGACACCCCGGGAAGTTCGCCGCTCAGCGTGGGCTACTCGCCGCGGAAGCGGTTGATCTCGCTCTCGAAACGGGCCCGCTTCTCGGGGTCGGTGACGCCCATGCCGGCCTCGGGCGCCAGCGTGAGCACACCGACCTTGCCCTGGTGCAGGTTGTGGTGGACATCCAGTGCGGCCTGGCCCACCTCGTCGAGGGCATAGGTCTTGGACAGCGTCGGGTGGATCAGCCCGCGGTTGATCAACTCGTTGGCCTCCCACGCCTCGCGGTAGTTGGCGAAGTGGCTGGAGATGATCCGCTTGAGGTTCATCCACAGATACCGGTTGTCATACTCGTGCAGATAGCCCGAGGTGGACGCACAGGTGACGATGGTGCCGCCCTTGCGGGCGACATAGACCGAGGCGCCGAAGGTCTCGCGGCCGGGGTGCTCGAAGACGATGTCCACGTCATACCCGCCGGTGAGTTCGCGGATCTTCTTGCCGAGGCGCTGCCATTCCTTGGGGTTCTGTTTGGTGTTGTCCTCGTTCCAGAACTGGTAGCCCTCGGCGCGCCGGTCGATGATCAACTCCGCGCCCATGGCCCGGCAGATTGCGGCCTTGTCGGGGGAGGAGACGACGCAGATCGGCGTCGCGCCACCGGCGAGCGCCATCTGGGTGGCATAGGATCCGAGGCCGCCGGAGGCGCCCCAGATGAGCACGCGGTCGCCGAGCTTCATCGCGGCGCCGTTCTTGGAGATCAACTGACGGTAGGCCGTTGAGTTGACCAACCCGGGCGAGGCCGCCTCCTCCCAGCTGAGATGGGCAGGCTTGGGCATCAGCTGGTTGGCCTTGACGATCGCCAGTTCGGCGAGGCCGCCGAAGTTGGTCTCGAAGCCCCAGATCCGCTGCTCCGGGTCCATCATCGTGTCGTTGTGGCCGTCCGCGTTCTCCAACTCCACGGACAGGCAGTGGGCCACGACCTCCTGGCCGGGCTTCCACAGGTGTACCCCCGGACCGGTGCGCAGCACGACGCCCGCGAGGTCCGAGCCCACCACGTGATAGGGCAGGTCATGGCGCTTGGCATAGGGCGAGAGGCGGCCATAGCGCTCGAGGAAGCCGAAGGTCGGCACCGGCTCGAAGATCGAGGTCCAGACGGTGTTGTAGTTGATCGCGCTCGCCATCACCGCGACGAGGGCCTCCCCGGGAGCGAGGTCGGGGACCGGGATCTCGTCGAGATGCAGCGACTTGCGCGGGTCCTTATCACGGGAGGGCAGCCCCTCGAACATGCCAATTTCGTCCTTGTGGACGGTCGTGCCGCGGTAGCTCTCGGGGACGGGGATCGCGGCATACGTCTCGGCGGTCCGGTCTCCCGAGGTGATGGCATCGAGGATCGTCTGCATGCTCACGGCGTCGTGGCTCCTTGCGGGTGGCTGTGCGGGATGGCGTTCGGGGACAACGGAGATCGCCTGAATTCGGCGACCTCACTAGAACCTATTTCCCGCCCCCGATCAGCGATCGCCGAATGAGATTGGCGTCACGCGTGAGCCTGCTCACCCGCCGGCTCGACGAGTTCAACGAGGATGCCGCCGGCGTCCTTGGGGTGGATGAAGTTGACCCGGCTGTTGCTCGTGCCGCGCTTGGGGGTGTCGTAGAGCAGGCGCAGGCCACGCTCGCGCAAGGTGGCGCTGACGGCGTCGATATCGGTGACCCGGTAGGCCATCTGCTGGATGCCCGGGCCGGAGCGGTCGAGGAACTTCGCGATCGTCGACGCGGGGGTCAGGGGCGCCAGCAACTGGATGCAGGAGCCGGATTCCCCGACCGCCATCATCGCCTCGCGCACGCCTTGCTCCTCGTTGGTCTCCGCGTGCAGCATCCGCATGCCGTATGTCTGCGAGTAGAACGCGATCGCCGCGTCGAGGTCGGGGACGGCCACGCCGACGTGGTCGATCTGGGTGAACAGGTCAGCGCTGGCGTCCGTCATGCCGATCAGCGTATGCCGGTGCTCTCCCGCGGTTGCGCCGCTCACCATGTGCTCTCGCCCACCTCCCCTGAATCGGTGATCACGACAAGTGATGTCAAGGTCGCTTGACAAGGCGCGCGTGTGTCAAGCGTCCTTGACGTCAAGCGCGCTTGACATTCCTCGTCATGTTCGCCGAACCAGGGGGTCCACCCATGTCCATCACCACCCACCTCCGCTCCTGGGCAGCCGCGCTCGCCGCCGGCCTACTCCTCGCCCTCGGCTTCGGGGCGCTCTATGCCTGGCGCAATCCCGAGCGACCGACCGCGGTCGCGTTGACCGTCATGACCGTCATGAGCTGGCCGATCTTCACCGCCGGACTGCAACTTCTCTGGTTCGACCGCGCCGGCACCGACGCCGAACTCGACAAGGGTAAAGACGACATCGAGCGCACCTGGCTCACCGAGGCCGCGGCCAATGCCTTCTTCGGCACCCTTGGCGGCCTGATCGCGATCGACACCATCGGGTCGGCCCTGCAGGTGTCCTGGCTCTCAACCATCGGGCTGACCCATGTGCTCGTCGTCGGTCTCGGCCTGTTCGCCTTGTCCTATGGCTGGGTCCGGCTCGGGAACCGGTGACCGGCCATGGACAACCGAGTCGCGCAGCTGCGGGCCGGTCGCGGGCTCTCCCAGGCGGCCCTCGCCGACCTGCTGGGGGTCTCTCGGCAGACCGTGATCTCCATCGAGCGGGGACGCTTCGACCCCTCGCTGCCGTTGGCGTTCAAGATCGCGGCGGCCTTCGGCTGCCGGATCGAGGACGTCTTCGACCCCGAGGGAATGGCCCATGGGTGGTGAGGGTCACCGCCGCGCGGCGGGCGAGGTGAGGGAAGCGCTCGCTAGCATCGACGGCATACGGCCATCGAATCAATGAAGAGGTTTGGCATGTCCACCGATCCCACCGTCATCGTCGCCGGCGCCCGCACCCCGATGGGCCGCATGAGCGGATCGCTGAAGGGCTTCAGCGGCTCCGACCTGGGCGGATTCGCCATCAAGGGGGCGCTGGAGAAGTCCGGCGTCAAGCCCGAGGACGTCGACTACGTCATCATGGGCCAGGTGCTCTATGCCGGCGAGGGGCAGATCCCCGCGCGGCAGGCGGCCGTCAAGGCCGGCATCCCGATGTCGGTCCCGGCCCTGTCGCTGAACAAGGTCTGCCTCTCCGGCATCGATGCGATCGCCCTCGCCGACCAGTTGATCCGGGCCGGGGAGTTCGAGATTATCGTCGCCGGCGGCCAGGAGTCGATGACCAATGCCCCGCACCTGCTGGAGAAGAGCCGCGATGGCTTCAAATACGGCAATGTCACCCTGCGCGACCACATGGACTTCGACGCCCTGTCCGATGTCTTCACCATGCAGGGCATGGGCGGGCTGACGGAGTCCGCCAACACCGGTGAGCGCGCCGTGACCCGCGAGGAGCAGGACGAGTTCTCGGCCCGCAGCCACCAGTTGGCGGCGCGGGCCTGGAAGGACGGCTTCTTCGACGACGAAGTCGTCGCCGTCTCCATTCCGCAGCGCAAGGGCGACCCGATTGAGTTCAAGTCCGACGAAGGCATCCGGGCCGACACGACGGCGCAGTCGCTGGCCGGCCTGCGCCCGGCCTTCGCCAAGGACGGCACCATCACGGCCGGCTCGGCGTCGCAGATCTCGGACGGCGCCGCCGCAGTCGTCGTGATGAAGAAGTCGAAGGCCGAGGAGCTGGGCCTGTCCTGGCTGGCCGAGATCGGCGCCCACGGCGTGGTCGCCGGACCCGACTCGACCCTGCAGAGCCAGCCCGCCGAGGCGATCAAGGCGGCCTGCGCCAAGGAAGGCATTACCCCCGGCGACCTCGACGTGGTCGAGATCAACGAGGCCTTCGCGGCCGTCGGCCTGGTCTCCGCGCGCGAGCTCGGCCTCGACCCCGAGAACGTCAACCCCAACGGCGGCGCGATCGCCATGGGGCACCCGCTCGGGATGTCCGGCGCCCGCATCACGCTCACCTTGGCCAACGAGCTCAAGCGGCGCGGTGGCGGCATCGGCGCCGCTGCCCTGTGCGGCGGCGGCGGTCAGGGCGACGCCTTGATCGTGCGCGTGCCCGGCGCCTGACGCACCCCGAGGACACCGGCCGGTATGCCGCGTCCGCTGGCCGCGGCCGACCTGGTCGCGTCGGCACGCGCCGGGTCGCCGCGGGCGCTGGCCCGGCTGATCTCGGCGATCGAGAGCGGCCACCCCGGGCTGCCCGAGGTCTTCGCCGCCCTGCCGCCGGGGCCCGGCGCGGCGCACGTCGTCGGGATCACCGGAGCCCCAGGGGCAGGCAAGTCGACGACGACGAGCGCGTTGATCGGCGCGTGGCGCGCCCGTGGGTTGAGCGTCGCGGTCCTGGCCGTCGACCCGAGTTCACCCTTCACCGGCGGCGCACTGCTCGGCGACCGGATTCGGATGGACGAGCACGCCGCCGACCCCGGCGTGTTCATCCGCTCGATGGCGGCGCGTGGACACCTCGGCGGGCTGGCGGCCGCGACGCCCCAGGCCATCCGGCTGCTCGCCGCCTTGGCGTATGACGTGATCCTCGTCGAGACCGTCGGGGTCGGTCAGTCGGAGGTCGAGATCGCCGGGGCCGCGGACACCACCGTCGTCTTGCTGGCGCCGGGCATGGGTGACGGCATCCAGGCGGCCAAGGCCGGCATCCTGGAGATCGCCGACGTCTTCGCGGTGAACAAGTCCGACCTGCCGGGATCGCACCGCACCGTCCGCGAGATCCGGCAAGCCCTGAACCTGACCGTTCGGGCGGATGGCACGGGGACCCGGCCGGCGATCGTGCCGATCAGTGCCCTCGACGGCACCGGCATCGCGGAGCTGGTCGCGGCGATCGACGCGCACCGGGAGCGAGCGGCCGGCACGGGGGAGTTGGCAGCGCGGCGGGCCCGCCGGGCCCGGGCCGAGATCGAAGCCCTGGTGCTGCGCGCGCTCGGGGAGCGCCTCGCGCCGCAGATCACCACGAGCGCGGCCGACGTGGCCGCGGGGCGGATGGATCCGCATACGGCAGCGCACGCGATTGCCGAGGCCATCCTGGCGCGCCGCCCCTGACCTGGAGAATGGCAGCGTTCTGCCACGCTTGCGGGGTTCGTCCAGCGTTGCATCGGTATAGCGATGCAAGGGCCGCCAACCCCGGCAAGGGGAGCCAAAACACTGCCATTCTCGCAAGGCGCCGGGGTCCGGCCACGGCCCGTCCGGCCTGGCCCCGCCTACCACCAGCCCTGGCGGTGGGCCCAGCGCAACAACCACGTCGAGAGCGCGATCATCACGACCAGCAGGACGGCGAGCAACCCCCAATGGGTGTCGGCGTTGACGATGACATTCATCCCCATCACCGACGAGATCGCGGTCACCGGCAAGGTCACGGCCGCGATGACCGCCAACCGCTCGGCCGCGATCGTCATCCGGGTGTCGGTGCGCGCGCGATAGAAGTCGGTCACCCCGTGCAGGAACTCCATCTGCGCCCGGGTGATCCGCTCCAGCCGCAGATATTGATCACGCAGGTCCGCGATCCGGCGCCCATCGGCCTTGGGCGCATCCACCATCAGCCGCCCCACCCGGGCGAACACTTCCGCGCTCTGCGTGGCCATCGTCTGGACGGTCAGGAGCGCGTGCCGCGCGGTGAACAACTCGTCGAGGAACTGCTGGGGGTGATCGTCGTCGGCCTGGGCCATCACCCGCTGTTCCAGTTGACCGATCTCGCCCGCGACGGTGTTGACGATGCGCTCCTCGGCATTGGTCAGCGCGGAGGTCACGGCATACGCCAAGGCGATCGGGCCCTCGGGGGTCAAGCGTCCGGCCAGGAGGCGGGCCGCGATCTCGCGCGTCTCGGTGGTCATGGCGGCCAACTCGACGGCGGGATTGCGCGGCCCGTGCGTGGTGATCAGGTAGTGCTTCCCGACGATCTGGTCGATCTCCAGATAGTGCACGTGGCCGGCCGCGCCGGGCAAGGGCCGGTGCAGCGCGAGATAGACGTAGCCGGGGTAGTAGTGCAGCCGGGCGACGTGATTGCGCTCATAGCAATCGTCGATGACCCGTGGATGGAGGCCAAAGGCGTCGGCGAGCATCGCCCGGTCGTCGTCGTCCGGCTCGGGTACGTCGACCCACACGAAACCGTCGTCGCGCGCGAGCAGAGCAGCCAGTTCGTCGCGGTTCGCCGCCCGCGCGGCGCCCTGTTTGGGCACCCAGATGACGTCATAGGTCGCCACGTCAACAAACCCTATTGCCCACGGGCGGCACCCCTGCCGCCGCCGTGAGGATTTTGTTATCGCCCGCGGCATCCGTCATCGTGGAGTTCATCCAGTGGTCGTCCCGGCGACCGGTGACGTCCGGGCGACGCCCGCCTCCGCGGACGAACGAGCAGAAAGTTGACCCCCCACGTGGCCCTCCTCAAGCGGCTGGCCGGCGCCTTGCTGGTCCTGATCGGCCTGGTCCCGCTCGCCTTCGGCACGTATGCCGCCGCGCGCCTCGGCACCTCAGGCTCGGCGACCTTTGTGGTCAAGGGCGTCGGGACGTCACCCGTACTGCTCACGCCCGACGTGCTCAACCGCACCGACCTGCCGGTCGAGATCGCGCTGACGCCCCGGAGAGGCGCGTCGGCGCTCGTGGTGATCGGCACACCGTCGGACACGCAAGCAGCCCTGGGCACGGCCGGGCACACACGCGTCACCGGTGTCGATGTCCGGGCCGGGCAGGCGACGACGGCCGACACCGCGGGCGGGGCAGTCGAACCGCTGGGTGAGCTGACGTTGTGGCGCAAGACCGAGCAGGTCACCGCGCCGGCGATCGTCACCATGACCCAGGCCACCGCCCCGGAGTCGGTCCTGATCGCCCCCGCGGGTGCCGGCCTGGCGTCGATGGCCTTGACCTGGGCCAATCCCACGTGGTTCTACCAAGCCCTCGTCCTGGCCGCCTCGGGCGGCCTGCTGATGACGGTCGGCTGGCTGCTGGTGCGGCCGGCCCCCAAAGCGAAGGAGCTGGCCCGATGACCAGCATGACGACTCCTCCCGGCGTGACCCATGCGCCGGCCCGACGGCTCACCGCAACCCGGCGGGCGGCCCTCGGCCTGGCGCTGGGCGCCACCGTGCTCACCTCGGCGTGCGGTCTGCCCGATCACGTAGTCGGCCTGCACGACGCGCCGACCGAGACCGTGTCAGGGGCGCCCTTCGGGGAGGCGACGGCGCAGGAGATCACCTCGGCGACCCTGACCGAAGCCGACCGGCTGCTGGCCAGCGACGCCTCCGAGAAGCAGCTGACGGCGATCCTGACCGGGCCCGCCCTGCGACTGGCTCAGGTGGCGCCGCGCTTCCGCACGGGCGACCCGGGCGCGCTGCAGGCCCCTAGCGCGCCGACCATCCTGGCCATCTCCACCGGTCGCGCCTGGCCACGCACGATCCTCGCGACCACCCAGAGCGACGGGGTCCAGCGGGTTCACGTGCTCACCTCGGCCTCACCCACAGCGCCCTTCAAGCTCTGGCTTACCGCGGATCTGTTGGCCGGTGCCAGCATCCCGGCCCTGCCGCCGCTCGGCGACGGCACGACGCTGGTCGGCAAGGATCACGGCCTGGTGGCCTTGCCCACCCAGGTCTTCACTCTCTACGGTCAGCTGCTGAACTCCCCGACCACCAAGGCATCCAGCGCAGTCGTCTCGGCCCGCGACGCCTTCGCCAGCGCGATCAAGGCCAGTTCCGCCCAGCAGATCAAGGCCCTGGGCAAGCTCGGCACCTTCAAGCGGACCAATGCGCCGATCGCCGACAGCATCCTCGCCTTCCGTCTTGCCGACGGCAGCGCTCTCGCCTTCGCGCAGTTGACCCGCACCGACACCGTCAAGCCGACGAGCAAGGCCAAGCGTCTCGATCTGCCGAAGGACCTGGCCACCTTGGCCAAGCGCAAATCGGTGACCGAAGCCCTCCGCCTGACCACGATCGAGACGCTGATCGCCATCATCCCGGTCGAGAAGAAGGCCACCGTCATCGGAGCCGCGGAGCAACTCGTTGGCCTCAACGCGAAATAGCAGACGACCGGCGTCTGAGTCCTACCCGGCCCGAGCGACCCCGGCCACCTGAGAGAATCGCCCGTATGACGCAGCCTTCCGTTCCCACGGGCGCCACACGTGGCGCTGTCGACCTCACCGGACTCCAGCACGATGCCGCTCCGGCTTCCGGCGCGGGCGGCCGGGGAGCGGCGGACAACATCCACGTCGTCGGGACCGACGCCAACTTCAACGAGATCGTCGGGCGTTCGGTCCGGGTCCCGAGCCTGCTGGTTCTGGTCTCCAAGCGCCTGCCCGAGTCCGTCGTCTTCCTCGGCACCGTGATCGACATTGCCCGCAGCCTCCAAGGGCGCGTCCAGGTCGTCAGCGTCGACCTCGACGGCAACCCCGGGCTGCTGCAGACCCTGCGCGTCCAGTCCGTCCCGGTGACCATGGGTTTGTTGCAGGGCCAGGCCATCCCGATGTTCGACGGGGTCGCCACCGAGGCCGAGGTCCGCGCGATCGTGGACCAATTCCTCCAGGTCGCGGTGCAGCAGGGCGTCACCGGCCGGGTCGAGGTCGCGGCGCCCGAGACGCCCGAGGAACTCCCCCCGCTCCACCAGGAAGCCTTCGACGCGATCGAGCGGGGCGACTATGCGGGGGCGCGCACGGCATACGGCAAGGCCTTGGCCCAAAATCCCAAGGACCACGAGGCCGAGGTGGGCCTGGCGCAGGTCGGCCTTCTCGAGCGCACCGCGGACGCCGAGCTCACGGCGGCCCGTGAGGCAGCGGCCGCCAATCCCGATGATGTCGCGGCGCAGACCCTCGTCGCCGATCTCGATCTGCTCGGTGGGCACGTCGAGGACGCCTTCGGCCGCCTGATCGACCTCGTCAAGCGCACCTCGGGCGATGAGCGGACGGCGGCTCGCGATCATCTCGTGCAGTTGTTCGCCGTCATCGGCAATGCCGACGACCGCGTCAAGAAGGCGCGGACGGCCTTGATGAGCGCCCTGTTCTGAGGCGGCCGCGAGACATTCGGCGCGGCCCATCGCGTCCGGTCACCAAACCAAGGCCTTTTGGGGTTGGATGGGCCCATGTCCGAGCGCATCGAACTCCCCGTTCCTGGCACCGACGCCACCCTCGGGGTGATTCGTCACGGGCATTTCGGCCGGCCCATGCTGGTCTTTCCCTCCGAAGCCGGGCGCGCCGAGGACTTCGCCAACAACGGCATGCTCGATGCGATCCGCGGCCTTGTCGACGCCGGGCGGGTGACACTCTTTTGTGTCGATTCCCTCGACGGCTGGACGTGGTCGGCCCGAGACCAGCCGACCGAGGAACGCGCCCGTCGGCACGGCATCTACCACGACTGGCTGGAGCAGTCCGTCCTGCCACACATCGCCTACGAGATGGGCGGCTGGCAGACCGAGATCATCACCTGCGGGGCATCCTTGGGCGCCTATCACGCCGCGCACTTCACGTTGCAGCGGGCCGACGTGGCCCCCCTTGCCATCGGGATGTCCGGCAGCTACGACCCGACCACATGGCGTGGCTGGGGCGACATCGGCGACGCCACCTACTTCGCCAACCCGATGGCGTATGTCCGCGGTGCCGACGGCGACCACCTGAACTGGCTGCGCTCGCGCGCGAGCCTGCTGCTCGTCGTCGGCCAGGGCCCCTTCGAGTGGGAACCCACGAAGTCCTACCCCTCGACCCTCGCCTTTGCCGATGTGCTGCGCGAGAAGGGCATTCCGCACCAACTCGATGTCTGGGGGTATGACAGCGCCCACGACTGGCCGTGGTGGCAGCGCCAACTCGCCCATCACCTGCCCCGCTTCGTCTGATCCACCGTCCGCGCAAGTCCACCGCCAAAGGAGTCACCTGATGTCGACGACGCAACGCGACCACCTCATCGGCCTGCTGCTCGGGGCCGAGGAGGACTGGCCCAGCGCCTTCGAGGCGCTGGCCCGCAAGCTTGGGGTCCTGCATACGGCCGATGGGGCACAACACCGGATCGAGACCGAACGGGTGAGCATCGAGCCGTTCAATCTGCGCGACAAGCCCCGCCAGGACCTGTGCATCGACCGGCTCGCCTATTGGTATTACCACCCTCGAGAGTGGCTGAAGAAGGCCGCGCTAATGGACGATGTCTACCTGCTCAACAGCCCCTTCACCTTCCAGTCGATGGAGAAGCATTCGGCCTATTGCGCGATGCTACGGCTGGGGTTGAACGTGCCCAATACGGTGCTCGTGCCCTACAAGCACCCGGTCGACAATGCCCGCTGGGCCTACACCTCGGCGAAGTACAACCAGCAGTTCGATCTCGACCAGATCGCCGGCGACATGGGCTATCCGCTGTTCATGAAGCCCTTCGATGGCGGTGGCTGGCGCGGAGTGTCGCGCGTGCGCAATAGCGACGAACTCCACAAGGCGTATGACGAGTCCGGCGAGATGCTCATGCACTTGCAGGAATCGATCGACTTCGACGTCTTCGCCCGCGCCCTGACCATCGGGCCGGAGTCGATGGTCATGAAGTTCCGCCCGGACGAGCCGATGCACGATCGCTACGAGGTCTCGCATGATTTCCTGTCGGAAAAGGCGGGCAAGGAGGCGATCGCCATTAGCCAGACGGTCAATGCCTTCTTCCGGTGGGAGTTCAACTCCTGCGAGATGCTCGTCAAGGATGACGTGCTCTACCCGATCGACTATGCCAATGCGTGCCCGGACGTGGCGGTGACGTCGCTGCACTACTACTTCCCGTGGGCGATGAAGTCGCTGCTGAAGTGGTCGGCCTTCTGCGTCGTCACCGACCGAAAGGCCAAGACCCAGGTCGACACCGACCCGTGGTTCGCCGTGGCCGACAATGCCGATCTCGATTACGACGCCAAGATCCTGGCCTATCAGGGGCTCGCGGACCAGCATTTCGACAAGGACCGCTATCTGGAGTTCTGCGCGACAACCCTGCCCAATATCGACGAAATGGTCTATGACTACATCGTCTCGCCCGAGTTCCGCTCGATGCTCACCTCGACGATCCAGCAAACCTACCCCAGGCACGAGTGGGAGCGCTTCGAGGGCCACTTCGGTGGCCTGCTGACGATGTGGGCCGACGACAACGCCCAACTCGCCGGCAACGCCTGACCAGAGCTGCGAAACCGGGTTACCAGCGGGTAGGTGAGTCGAAGCGGGCGCTATACCGCCCGCTTTGTCACACCTACCCACGAGTAGGTGTTGCAGGCTGTCAGCCGGCCAGGGCAGCCGCGAGCACCTCGTCTACGGACGCGTCCCGGTGCTCGAAGCCGGTCGCGAGCAAGCGCTCTGGCAGCACCCGCTGGCTGGCCAGGATCTCGCCGGCGAACTCGCCGACCACGAGCCGGAGGGCAAAACCCGGCGCCGGCAGCACGCTCGGGCGGTGCACGAGCCGGCCCAACTCGGCGGCCACTTCGCGTTGACGCGGTGGTTCGACGCCGACCAGGTTGACCGGGCCGGTGATCTCCGGGTGATCGATGAGGTGCATGAGCGCAGCGACCTCGTCACGCAGCGAGATGATCGGCCAGTACTGCTTGCCCGAGCCCAGCGGCCCACCGGCCCCGAGTCGGGTTGCTCGCAGCAGGGGAGCGAGGGCGCCGCCGCGCTGGGTCATCACCAGCCCGGTGCGGGCGAAACTGACGGGCCGGCCGGCCTCGACCAGGGGCGCGGCGGCGTCCTCCCACGCCCGGACGACTTCGGCGAGGAAGCCGACTCCGCGCGGGCTGCCCTCGGTCAGCACCTCCTCGCCACGATCGCCATACGCCCCGACGGCAGACCCGTTGACCAGCGCGATCGGCTCGTCGGACGCCTCGATGGCCGCGACGATCGTGCGTGTCGCCCGCACCCGGGAGGTGAGGATGGCGGCCCTGTGCTCGGTGTTCCACCGCGTGTCGCCGACGCCGGCGCCCGCGAGATTGACGACCGTATGCACGCCCGCCAGCCCCGCGTCGAAGATCTCCTTCGCGGGGTCCCAGGAGCGTTCGTCGGGTCCGGCGGCCGGGCGCCGGACCAGGACGATCACCCGATCGCCCCGATCCCGCAGGGCCTGCGTGAGCGCTGTCCCGATCAGGCCACTGGCGCCCGAGATCCCGACCGTGAGCACGGCGAGCCGCCCGAACCCTACAGGCCGAGGGAGGCCTCGAAGCGGCCCTCCTCGAGCCGCTCCTTGACCGTGCCCAGGAAGCGGGCCGCGTCGGCGCCGTCGACGACGCGGTGGTCGTAGGAGAGCGCAAGATACATCATCGAGCGGATCGCGATGGTCTCGGCGCCGTCCTCGTCCTTGACGACGACCGGGCGGCGCACGATGGCCCCGGTGCCGAGCATCGCCACTTGCGGCTGGTTGAGGATCGGGGTGTCGAAGAGCGCGCCCCGGCTGCCGGTGTTGGTGATCGTGAAGGTTCCGCCCGAGAGCTCGTCCGGGGTGATCTTGTTGTCCCGCGTGCGCGCCGCGATGTCGGCGATCGCGCGGGCCAACCCGGCGATATTGAGGTCGCCGGCGTTCTTAACGACCGGGACTATCAGACCCTTGGGGGTGTCGACCGCGATCGCGAGGTTCTCGCTGCCGTGGTAGACGATGTCGTCGCCCTCGACGCTGGCGTTGATATTCGGGTGCGCCTTGAGCGCCTCCACACTGGATAGCGCAATGAAGGGCAGGAAGGACAGTTTGGTCCCTTCTCGCTTCTCGAACTCGCCCTTGGCCCGGTCGCGCAACCGCGCGACTTTGCTCATGTCGACCTCGACGACCGTGGTCAGCTGGGCCGAGACTTGCAGCGACTCCACCATCCGCTGGGCGATGATCTTGCGCAGGCGGGTCATCTTCTCGCGTGTGCCGCGCTTGGTGGTGTCGGCCGCCGCGATAGTCGCGGCCGCCGGTGCGCTCGGCGCGGCGGGTGCCGGGGCGGCAGCAGGCGCGGGCGCCGGTGCGGCGGCGGCCTTCTTGGCCTCGGCCGCGTCCAGGACGTCCTGCTTGCGGATGCGTCCGCCGATGCCGGTGCCCGTGATCGACCCGAGGTCGATGTCGTTGTCCGCGGCCAGCTTGCGCACCAAGGGCGTGACGTATGCCGCTGCGTCCCGCCCGCCATCGCCCTCGCCGTCCGACGGCTCTGTCTCCGCGGCCGGGGCCGGGGCCGGGGCCGCGGCCGCGGGAGCGGGGGCAGCAGGAGCGGGGGCGGGAGGAGCCGGCGCTGCCGGGGCGGGGGCAGCGGCCGCCGGAGCCGGGGCAGGAGGCGCCTCGGGGGCCGGGGCAGCCGCGGCCGGCGCGGGCTCGGGAGCCTTGGCCGGCTCTGGCTTGGCAGCAGCAGCCGGTGCTGCCTCCGGGGCGGCAGCCGGGGCCTCGGCCACTGCTGTGCCGCCGATGATCGCCAGGTCCGCGCCGACGGCGACCGTCTCGTCCTCGGGGACGAGGATCTTGGTCAGGGTGCCGGCGGCTGGGGAGGGAATCTCGGTGTCGACCTTGTCGGTGGAGACCTCCAACAACGGCTCGTCGACGGCGACCTCATCGCCTTCCGTCTTCAGCCAGCGCGTCACGGTGCCTTCGGTGACGGATTCACCGAGCGCGGGCATGGTCACGGTCGTGCCGCCCTCGACGGAACCACCACCCGAGCCGGCAGCCGGGGCCGGGACTTCGGAGTCGACCGGCGCCTCGGTCGACGGTGCCTCCGGCGCCTGCTCGGCGGCGGCCTCGGCTTGGGCGGGGGCCTCGGAGTCGACGGGGGCCTCGGTCGACGGTGCCTCCGGCGCCTGCTCGGCCGGCGCTTCGGCAGCCGGTGCATCCGACCCGTCTCCGATCACGGCCAAATCGGCTCCCACGGCGACCGTCTCGTCCTCCTGGACCAGGATCTCGGTCAGCGTGCCGGCTACTGGCGATGGGATCTCGGTGTCGACCTTGTCGGTCGAGACCTCCAGCAGCGGCTCGTCGACTGCCACCTGGTCACCCACGGACTTCAGCCACCTGGTCACGGTGCCCTCGGTGACGGATTCGCCGAGCGCCGGCATGGTGACGCGTTCAGACATGGGGTCGATCTCCTCTGAGAAAAGGGTCGGTTCGGTCACATATGGAGTTTCAGATAGTCACACTCTCACGCATTCCCTGCCGTTGTGCCAGAGGCCGTTCAGGCATGCGCGTGCAGTGGCTTCCCGGCCAAGGCTAGGTGAGCCTCGCCCAGCGCTTCGTTCTGGGTCGGGTGAGCGTGGATCAGAGCGGCGACGTCCTCGGCATACGCCTCCCAGCCGACGATCAGCTGCGCCTCGCCGATCTGCTCGCCGACCCGCGATCCGAGCAGGTGCACACCCACCACCGGGCCGCCCTTCGCCCGGACCAGCTTGACAAAACCCCGCGTCCCGAGAATCTGGCTCTTGCCATTGCCGGCGAGGTTGTACTCGACCACGTCGATCTCGCCATAACGTTCGCGCGCCGCTGCTTCGGTGAGCCCGACAGAAGCCACCTCCGGCTCGCAATAGGTCACCCGCGGTATGCCGCTCTCCACGATCGGGGCCGGCTGCAACCCAGCGATCTCCTCGGCCACCAGGATCCCCTGGGCGAAGCCGCGGTGGGCGAGTTGGAGACCGGGCACCAGGTCACCCACGGCATACACGCGTGGGACGCGGGTGCGGCATACGGAATCGGTGAGGACGTAGCCGCGATCGGTCTCGACGTCGAGATTCTCGATCCCGGGCACCGGGGCAGGTCTGCGTCCGAGAGCCACGAGGACCAGGTCAGCGCTCAGCGGCTCGCCCTCGGCGAACGTCACCGTGACGCCGTCGGCGTCCTCGCTCACCCCGGTCACCGGCGCGTTGAGGCGGGTGGCGATGCCGCGCTGCCGGAAGGCGCGCTGCAGGCCGTCCGACAGGGCGGGATCCTCCGCGGCCACCAGCCGCGGCAGCGCCTCGACCACCGTCACCTGCGCCCCAAAGGAGGCGAAGACCGATGCGAACTCGACCCCGATCACCCCGCCACCGAGCACCACCACGCGCTCGGGGACCGTCGTCAGCGCCAGCGCCCCGTCGCTGGTGACCACCCGCTCGGACAACGCGATTCCGGGCAGGACTTTGGGGACCGAACCGGTCGCCAGCACCAGATGGCGCCCGCGGATCACCCGGTCGCCGACCGCGACGCTGGAGGCGTCCACGACGCGCCCCTCGCCCGCCACGACCTCGATGCCACGGCCCTTGACCAGCCCGGTCAGCCCCTTGAAGAGCCGGTTCACGACCCCTTCCCGGTATGCCGCGACGCGCCCGAGGTCGATGCTCGGCTCCCCGAGATCCACCCCGATCGCCGCGGCATGGCGGGCGGTGTCGGCAACCTCGGCGGCGTGCAGCATCGCCTTGGTCGGGATGCACCCGACGTGCAGGCAGGTCCCACCAAGCTTGTCGCGCTCGACGAGCACGACGGACAGACCGAGTTGAGCGGCACGCAGGGCGCAGGCATACCCGCCACTGCCGGCGCCGAGGATGACGACATCGGCATCGATATCGGGGCTCACGTCGCGGCCCAGCCGGCGGCGAGCGCGACGAGGGTGGCCACGGCATACCCGGTGCCGCCCTTGACGACGTGGCCGAACGGCGCATCGGTCAGATAGGCCGGGCCGGCGATGTCGAGGTGTGCCCAGGGGATCTCGGCGCCGTCGGCATCCTTGGCGAACTCGCGCAGGAAGAGGCCAGCGGTCAGCGCGCCGCCGTACTGGTCGCCCTTGTGTTGCAGGTCGGCGATCGGGCTCTCCAGCTTGGCGCGCAGATCGTCGGGCAGGGGGAGGGGCCACATCGGCTCGCCGGCCTCGCCGGCGCTGGCGAGCACACGGGCACCGAAATCGTCGTCATTGCTCATCAACCCCGCGACCTTGTTGCCCAGCGCGATCATGCAGGCGCCGGTCAAGGTGGCGACGTCGACGAGCGCGTCGGGCTGCTTCTCGCCGGCGAGGGCGAGGCCGTCGGCCAGCACCATCCGGCCCTCGGCGTCGGTGTCGATGATCTCCACGGTCGTGCCGCTGCGCATCGTGACAATGTCGCCGGGGCGTTGGGCGTTGCCGCCGGGCATGTTCTCGGCGAGGCACAGGTAGCCGCTGACGGCGACCGGCAGGCCCATCTCGGCGGCGGCGATGACGCTCGCGGCGACCGCTGCGGCTCCGGCCATATCGCACTTCATCGTCAGCATCGAGGCCGGCGGCTTCAGGCAGACGCCGCCGGTATCGAAGGTGATGCCCTTGCCGATATAGGCCAGGCTCCCGGCCGCCTTGCCGCGCGGCTTGTAGTGGAGTTCCATGATCCGCGGCGGTCGCGAGGAACCCTGGCCGACGCCGACGATGCCGCCGCACCCGAGGCCGGCCAACTGCTCCTCGTCGTGGACGACGATCTGGATCCGGGCCTTCGCCTTCGACGCGCCGACACGCGCCGTCACGCTATCGACGAAGGACTGCGGATAGAGCAGATTGGGCGGGCAGTTGACCAGATCCCGTGCGTATGCCGTTGCAGCAGCGAGGGTCTCGGCTCGCGTCACCGTGTCCTTGGCGTCTTTGTCGCCGGCGTCGGCGGCGTGCACGAGGATTTTCGCGACCTTGCCGGGGTCGGCCGCTTGGGCGCGGCCGCGCTTCGGCTTGGCCCCGGACTCGGGCTTGGCGGACTTCTGCGCGGTGTAGGCATAGCTGCCCAGCAGGGCGCCCTCGATCGCCGCGGCCAGGCGTGCCGCGTCGCCCGTGGGCAGCGCCAGCAGGACGGCGTCGGCAGATGTGACTGCGCGCAGGGCCGCGCCCGCGCCGGCGCGGATCGTGTCGGGGGAGACGGTGGTGCCCTCGCGCTTGTGCTTGGGCGCGAGGCCGGTGAGCACGACTTTGCGGGCGTTGACGCCCGGCACGAGGGCGACAGTGTGCACGTCGTCGAGGCGGCCGGAGGCCTCCAGCGCACCGAGGACCTCGGTCAGGTGCGTTGCCGCCTTGCGGGGCAGGCCTTGACCGGCGGCAAGCGCGGCTCCGGTCTCGTCGGGGACGACGCCGAGGACAAGGACATCGGCGTCCACGGTGGCGATGGGCTGATCGGTCAACAGGCACGAAGTCACCCCGGCAGGGTATCCGCCGCACCGAGTAGCGTCCTGCCATGAGCACCGAGTCATTGCTGACCTCGCCCCTGCACGATCGCCACGTCGCCCTCGGCGCGAAGATGGCCGACTTCGGCGGCTGGCTGATGCCGATCGAATACCCGGCGGGCGGCGTGATCGCCGAGCACACCGCGGTGCGTGAGCGGGTCGGGATGTTCGACGTCTCCCACCTCGGGAAGGCGCGGGTCAGCGGGCCGGGGGCCGCGGCATACGTCAATGCGTGCCTGACCAACGATCTCGGGCGCATCCACCCGGGAAAGGCGCAGTATACGCTGTGCTGCAACGACTCCGGCGGCGTGGTCGACGACCTGATCGCCTATCTGCGCTCGGACGACGACGTCTTCCTGATCCCGAACGCGGCCAACACGGCCGCCGTCTGCGCGCTGCTGGAGGCGTCCGCGCCCGAGGGCATCACGGTGGAGAACCTGCACGAGAAGTACGGCGTGATCGCGGTGCAGGGAACCTTGAGCGATGAGGTGCTGGAATCGCTGGGAATGCCGACCGGGCACGACTACATGTCGTTCGTCGAGACCGAGTGGGAAGGGCTTCCGGTCATCGTCTGCCGCACGGGCTACACGGGGGAGCGCGGCTACGAACTGGTGCCGATGTGGGAGAACGCCGGGCCGCTGTGGGACACCCTCGCGGTCGCGATCGCCGAACGTGGTGGGCTGCCGTGCGGTCTGGGCGCGCGCGACACCCTGCGCACCGAGATGGGCTACCCGCTGCACGGCAACGACCTCTCGCCGACGATCACCCCTGTCATGGCCGGATCGGCCTGGGCGGTGGGCTGGGACAAGCCGGCCTTCTGGGGGCGCGAGGCGCTGGTCGAGCAGCGGGCGGCGAAGTCGTCGCGCCTGATGCGTGGCCTGCTCGTCACCGGCCGCGGTATCCCCCGCTCGCACTGCGCGGTGCTGGACGCCTCGGGTGCGCAGGTGGGTGAAGTGACGTCCGGGACGTTCTCGCCAACCCTGAAGCAGGGCATCGCGCTCGCGCTCCTGGATCGCTCGGTCGCCATGGGCGACGAGGTCGCGATCGACGTCCGCGGCCGCGGCGTGGCCGCCACGGTCACCAAGCCGCCCTTCGTGGAGGTCCAAGTCCGCGAGGCCTGACCGCTTTACCCCCGTCGAGTGGCCGGTTCAGCCCCGTCGAGTGGCCGGTGAACCGGCCACTCGACGGGGCTCGACTCTGGGCAATGCTGGGCGATGGTCTTCCTCATCTCGCCGGTGGACCTCGCTCGCGACGCACGCAATCGGGATGGCGAGCATCGGGTATGAGCACCTGAGCCTGTCGAATCCGATGGCCCTGGCGTTCAGCCGCCTGTCCGACGTGGTGGTTGGCGCGGCATACGGGATCGCGCTGGGTGCCTTCGTCGTGCGCCCCGCGGCGTGGCGCCGGCCCCGAACTCAGGCCGGCGTGAGCGGCATCGGGCCGTAGACCACGTTCTCGACGTGCACCAGGCTCACGGCCGCCGCGCCGGCGTCGGCGAACTCTTCCCAGGATTCGGCGAACCACGCCTCCGCGTCGGCTTGCGTCGGAAAGAACCCCGCCGGTATGCCGTCACTCACCACCGCACCCGCCGAATCGAAAGCGACCCAGCGATAGTCACCCAACCCCGCACTCATCCGGTCCTCCGATCAGTGCGGGTACTCGCCGCGGCCGACTTGCGGACGCGGCATCCGGGTGGGACGCATCTGCATCATCCGCATCGCCATATAGGAGCCAAGGCCCTTGACGGCGACGTCCTCGCCGAACTTCGCTCGCAACTGCTTCTTCAAGCGGCGCCAGGCGAGCACGCCGTCGACGACCGCCACGATGACGAGGACGTAGACGAACAAGAAGATGTAGAAGCCCCAGTTCTTGTTCACGAACTGCGCGACCAGCACCAAGATCATGAAGGGCAGCAAGAACTCCGCGACATTCCATCGGGCGTCGACGGTGTCGCGGACGAAGCGGCGCACTGGGCCCTTGTCGCGATTGGGCAGGTGGCGGTCGTCTCCGGTGATCATCGCTTGCCGCATCTGCCCGCTCGCCTGCGAGCGCCGGGCCCGGTCGGCCGCCTTGGCCGCCTTGCGGTCGGTCACCACCAGCGGCTGTTTGCGGGCCGCCTCCTGGTCGCGCCGCTTGGGCGTCGGGCGGTTCTTCGCCCCGGGGCGAGCCTCGTGGACCGGGCTCGCTTCGACGGGGGCGGCGGCTTTGTCCTTGCGTCCGAACACGGCGCAAGGATACGTGCTGGCTAGAGTCGGCCCGTGACCGTGACACCCCTGACCATCGACGAACTCCGCCACCGGGTCCACACCCTGATGCCCCAGGTGCGCACCGACTTAGAGGCCCTGACGCGGATCCCGAGCGTCTCGCTCGATGCCTTCGATCAGGGCGAGGTCGAGCGGAGCGCGTCGGCGACCGCGGCACTGTTCGAGGCAGAAGGCTTCGATGTCGAGATCTCGCGCGAGGGCGGCCGCCCGGCGGTCATCGCCCGCAAGGCCGGGCCGGCCGGCGCGCCCACCGTCTTGCTGTATGCCCATCACGACGTCCAGCCGCCCGGTCCGGACGAGCTGTGGACCAGCCCGCCCTTCGTCCCGACCGAGCGCGACGGCCGGCTCTATGGCCGCGGCGCCGCCGACGACAAGGCCGGGATCATGGCCCATCTGGCGGCGGTCCGCGCTCACGGCGATGCGCTGCCCGTCAATCTCGTCCTCTTCGTCGAGGGGGAGGAGGAGATTGGCTCCGAGTCGCTCCCGGCCACCCTCGCAGCGCACGGCGAGAAGCTGCGGGCCGATGCCATCGTGCTGGCCGACTCCACCAACTGGGCGATCGGCGAGCCCGCTCTCACAGTCACCCTGCGCGGCCTGATCCGCGTGGTCGTCACCGTCTCGACGCTCGCCCACGGCGTCCACTCCGGCATGTTCGGCGGCGCTGTCCCCGACGCCATCACCGCGCTAGTCCGCCTGCTCGCGACCCTGCACGAGGACGACGGCGAGATCGCCGTGGCCGGCCTGGTCACGGGGACCGCCAGTGACCTGCCGTATGACGAGGCCCGCCTCCGCGCCGAATCCGGCCTTCTCGACGGGGTTGCCATCATTGGGCGCGGCCCGCTGCTGGACCGGATCTGGGCCAAGCCGTCCATCACGACGATCGGCATCGACGCCCCCACGGTGGCCACGGCGTCGAACACCCTGGTCGCCTCGGCGAGCGCCAAGATCTCGATGCGGATCGCGCCGGCGCAGGATCCGGCCGCTGCCTACGACGCCCTGCGGGCCCATGTGCTAGAGCACGCGCCGTGGGGCTCCCAGGTGGAGATGCACCTGGACGACTCCGGCGAAGGCTTCGCCGCCGACGCCCAGGGCCCCATCTACGACGCGGCCCGGGCGGCCTTCGCCGACGCGTGGGGGCACCCGCCCGTCGACATCGGTGTCGGCGGGTCGATCCCCTTCGTCGCGGCCTTCGCCGAGCGCTTCCCGGAGGCGGCCCTGCTGGTCACCGGCGTCGAGGACCCGGACTCCCGCGCTCATGGGGCCGATGAGAGCCTGCATCTCGGGGAATTCGAGAAGGTCTGCGTTGCCGAAGCGGCCTTGCTCGCCCGCCTCGGCACCCTGGCCTGACGAAGCCGCCTATCCTTCGGCGTATGACTGCACCGCTGCCCCTGTTGGTCCTGGGCAAAGGCCGCGACCTGCACACCGAACGCGGGGTCGAGTGCCCGGGCGAGCTGCCGGCCGCATCCGACCCGGGTCTGGTGGAGCGGGCCCGGGCGGCCAAGGCGGCGCTCGGCGACCAGGTCTTCGTCCTCGGACACCACTACCAGCGCGACGAGGTCATCGAGTTCGCCGACACCACGGGAGACAGCTTCAAGCTGGCCCGGGAGGCTGCGGCCCGCCCGGACGCGCCCTACATCGTCTTCTGCGGCGTGCACTTCATGGCCGAGTCGGCCGACATTCTGACCAGCGACCAGCAGACGGTGATCCTGCCCGACCTCGCCGCAGGCTGCTCGATGGCCGATATGGCGGCCATCGCGCAGGTCGAGGACGCCTGGCTCGACCTGCAGGACGCGGGCGTCGCCGATGTCACCGTCCCGGTGACGTATATGAACTCCTCCGCCGCGATCAAGGCCTTCACCGGCCGGCACGGCGGCACGATCTGCACCTCCTCCAATGCCAAGACCGCGCTGAGCTGGGCCTTCGGCGAGCGCGGCGACGCTCAGGTCGCGGCCGGCACCGGCAAGGTGCTCTTTCTGCCCGACCAGCATCTGGGCCGCAACACCTATGTCCGCGACCTCGGCGGCCGGCTCGATGAGTGCGTCGTCTTCGACCCGCATCGCCCGATGGGTGGCCTGACCCGCGAGCAACTGCGCGACGCCCGGATGATCCTGTGGCGCGGCCACTGCTCGGTGCACGGCCGCTTCAGTGTCGAGGCCGTCGACGCGGCCCGCCGCGAGATCCCGGACGTGAAGGTGATCGTGCACCCCGAGTGCCGCCATGAAGTTGTCGAACTCGCCGACGAGGTCGGCTCGACCGAAAAGATCATCAAGACCATCGCCGCCGCGCCGGCCGGGACCTCCTGGGTGGTGGGCACCGAGCTCAACCTGGTGCGCCGCCTGGCGCAGCAGTTCCCCGAGCAAAGGATCGCCTTCCTG
This sequence comes from Nostocoides vanveenii, assembly GCF_039531165.1. Classification (NCBI taxonomy): domain Bacteria; kingdom Bacillati; phylum Actinomycetota; class Actinomycetes; order Micrococcales; family Intrasporangiaceae; genus Nostocoides; species Nostocoides vanveenii. The sequence goes on from NZ_BAAAPN010000011.1 coordinate 68,008, forward strand.
GAGAAGAACGTCTGCTACTGCTCGACAATGAACCGGATCGACCTGCCGCACCTGGTCTGGGCCCTGGAGTCGCTGGTGGAGGGCCGCGTCGTCAACCCGATCCACGTCGACCCGGTCGTCGCGGGCCACGCCCGCACCGCCCTGGACCAGATGCTGGCCCTGCCCGGCGAGACGCACAAAGACTGATGCCAAGCCACGCGGTGACGACACGCCGTATGCCGCACGCGTCCCTCGGCTCTAGGCTGCCGGAGTGCACGTCGTCATCGCACCGGACTGCTTCACGGGCACCCTCACAGCCACCCAGGCGGCCGAGGCGATCGCCGACGGCTGGGCGCAGACCGCCCCGCACTGCGTCCTGACGCGCCTCCCCCTCTCCGACGGTGGGCCCGGCTTCCTCGATGTCCTCGCGGCCCAACTCGACGGGGAGATGATCGCCGCCACGGTCGCGGACCCGCTCGGTCGACCGGTGCCCGCGAACGTCCTGGTCGTGGACGCGGGGGGCGAGCGAACGGCATACGTCGAGTCCGCGCAAGCGGCCGGCCTGCACCTGCTCGGCGCCGGCGAACGCAACCCCGCAATCACTAGCACGTATGGCGTGGGGCAGCTCCTGCTCGCCGCGCGCGCCACGGGGGCGCGCCGGATCGTCGTCGGTCTCGGCGGCAGCGGCACCAATGACGGCGGAGCGGGGATGCTCGCCGCGCTCGGCGCCGGCTCGATCGAGGACCTCGGCCGTGGCGGCCTTCCGTTGGCGGATCTCGGTCCGGATGCCCTTGGCGCCCTGACGAGCACCATCGCCGAGTGGTCCGATATCGACCTGCTCGCCGCCACCGATGTCGACAGTCCGCTGCTCGGGCTGCAAGGCGCGAGCGCCGTCTTCGGTCCGCAGAAGGGCGCATCGCCCCAGCTCGCGCAGGACCTCGAATCCGCCTTGGGCCATTTCGCCGACCGCGTCCGCCGTCACCTGCCCTGCCGCCTCGACCTGCTCACTGGCAAACAGCTGCGGCTCGATCGCGAGCCGGGCGCGGGAGCGGCGGGTGGGCTGGCATACGGGCTGCTCATCCTCGGCGCGCGGCGCGTCAGCGGCGTCGACCTCGTGCTTGCTGCTGTCGACTTCGCCACCCTTGCAGCGGCGGCCGACCTGGTGGTCACGGGGGAGGGGTGTTTCGACTGGCAGAGCCTGCGCGGCAAGGTGGTCGCCGGCGTCGCCGAGTGCGCCTTGGCCGCAGCCACACCCACGATCGTGATCGCCGGGCAGGCGCTCGTCGGCCGCCGCGAGAGCATGGGTATCGGCCTGAGCGGCGTGTATGCCGTGGCCGGCACCCCCGCCCAGGAGGAGGCGGCGATGACCGATCCGGTGGGCACGCTGCGCGCCCGGGCTGCCCGGGTGGCCGCGACGTGGTCGCCGCCGCCGTGGCCCTGATCTGACGCCTCGGCGCGTATCCTGCTAGGACACGCGGGAACATTCGGCGCCCCGGATGCTGTTTGCATCGGCAGAAGGACGTCGATCCACCGAACACACTGCGAAGGACCCACTCATGACCGTTCAGGACGAGACGACCACGACCACCCACGGCGTGGTCCTGACCGATGTCGCCGCCGGCAAGGTCAAGTCCCTGCTGGAGCAGGAAGGCCGCGACGACCTGCGCCTGCGCGTCGGCGTCCAGCCCGGCGGCTGCTCCGGGCTGATCTACCAGCTCTACTTCGACGAGCGCACCCTCGACGGTGACCTCGTGCGCGACTACGACGGTGTCGAGGTCGTCGTCGACCGGATGAGCGCTCCCTATCTCGAGGGCGCGACGATCGACTTCGCCGACACGATCGAGAAGCAGGGTTTCACCATCGACAACCCCAACGCCGGCAGTTCTTGCGCCTGCGGCGACAGCTTCAGCTGACCAAACGCGCGAACCGCCCGGCCCTCACCCCCGAGGTCCGGGCGGTTCGTCGTTCCGGGCCCTTAGGCCCGCTGACCAGCACGGACGCGCCCCCGAGGCGTGGCTGAGGCTAGGCTCAGCTTAGTTGAAAGGTCAAGAACGACGCGTATAGTCGATATTGCTGGACACCACGCCGGCCCGGGGCTCACCCAAAGGGCCCGACACCGCAGGGCTCTCCCCGGAAACCACAGGGAGAACCCCCGTGCGCAGCACACTCGACAAGCTCATCTCCTACCTCGGCCTCGCCCTGGCCGGGCTGCTGCTGGTCGGCGGCGGCCTGTTGCTCTGGGGCGCGAACTTCACCAACAGCAATGTCCACGATCAGCTCAAGCAGCAGGACATCACCATGCCGTCCGGCCCGGCCATCGAGGACCCGCTGATCAAGCCCTATCTCGAGCAGTACGCCGGCCAGGAGATGACCACGGGCGATCAGGCCCGCGCCTTCGCCGAGCACTACATCAAGGTTCACATGGACAAGTCGTCCGGCGGCCGCACCTATGAGGATGTCTCCGGCGAGTTCATCACCCTGAGCAAGGACAAGAACGCCGACCAGACCAAGGTCGCCGAGCTCGGCCAGCTGCGCCAGAGCCTCTTCATGGGCAACACCCTGCGTGGCCTGCTGCTCAACGCCTACGCCTTCGGCACGATGGCCAAGATCATGACGTATGCCGCCGTCGCCGCCTTCGTGGGCGCCGCCGCCATGGCCCTGCTCGCCCTGCTCGGCCTGCAGCACGCGAAGAAGGTCGCCAACGCCGCGCCGGCCCGCGCCGCCTGAGCCAGGCGCGTCCGGCCCACGGCCCACCGACGGCCTCGCTCGCACCGGTCATCCCGGGCGGGCGGGGCCGTCATACTTGCGCTCGTGCAAATCCTCGTCACGGGCTCGATCGCGACCGACCACCTGATGACCTTCGAAGGCCGATTCGCCGACTCACTCGTCGTCGAGCAGCTCGACAAGATCTCGCTGTCCTTCCTCGCCCAGGATCTGGAGATCCGGCGCGGGGGGATCGCGGCGAATATCGCCTTCGGGATGGCCAACCTCGGAATGCGCCCGGTCCTGGTCGGCGCCGTGGGGGAGGACTTCGTCTCCTACCGCAGTTGGCTGGAGCGCCACGGCGTCGACTGCGAGTCGATCCTGGTTTCGCAGACCAAGCACACCGCCCGGTTCGTCTGCACCACGGACTCCGACATGGCCCAGATCGCCACCTTTTATGCGGGCGCGATGAGTGACGCCCGGCAGATCGAACTCGGCCCGATCGCGCGCCGCGTCGGCGGGGCCGACTATGTGCTGATCGGGGCGAACGATCCGCAGGCGATGCTGCGGCATACGCGCGAGTGCCGCACCCGCAAGATCCCCTTCATCGCCGACCCCTCCCAACAGCTCGCCTTCAGTGACGGGCCGGAGATCAAGGAGATGATCGACGGCGCGGCCTACCTGATCACTAATGAGTACGAAGCCCGCCTGACCGAGCAGAAGACCGGCTGGAGCGAGGCCGAGATCGCCTCCCGCGTCACTCACCGGGTCATCACCCAGGGCAAGGACGGTGTGACGATCACCAGCCCGGGCGTGGAGCCGATCCACGTCGGTGTGGCCAAGGTTGCCCGCCTCGCCGACCCGACCGGCGTCGGCGACGCCTTTCGCGCGGGCTTCCTGGCCGGACTGGCCGCCGGCCTGGGCCACCGGCGGTGCGCCGAAATGGGTTCGGTGCTCGCCGCGCACGTCATCGAGACGGTCGGCACTCAGGAATACGAGCTGAGCAAGCGCGTCTTCCTCGAACGCCTCGCCGACGCGTATGGCGCGGACTCGGCTGGGGAGATCGCCCCGCACCTGCGCTGCCCGAGACCGTGAGTCCGGGCGGGGTCGCCGCAGTCGAACCGCCCCTGAGCGGCGCGGAGCCCGGGACCCCCGATGGCGCCCGCGGCGCCTGGCCGCCGCCCCAGGTCACGCAGCGGCCGGCTGGCGCCGCCGACGCTCCGCGGGCCGACCCGCCAGACTGCCCGGCCGGCCCGTTCGGTATTCCGCCGCCTCCCACCCTGCCAAACCCGCCCATCGTCCCCGGCCCGACGAACTGGCGGCTGGCCGACGCCCTGGCTCATCCGGATCCTGATATCGACCTCGTGGCCTTGGGCGCCGACCTGGAGCCGGCGACGCTGCTCGCCGCTTACCGGATCGGGCTCTTCCCGATGGATGTCCCCGAGGCGGGACGGCTCGGCTGGTGGGCGCCCGTCGAGCGCGGCGTCCTGCACCCAGCCGATCTGCACATCTCGCGCTCCCTGGCCCGCTCCAGCCGCCGCTTCAGCATCACCGTGGACCGGGCCTTCGCGCAGGTCGTCGCGGGCTGCGCCGCCCCTGGGCGCAAGGGGGCGTGGATCACGCCGGAGTTCGCCGCGGCATACGAGAAGCTGCACCGGCTCGGGTGGGCGCACAGCATCGAGGTCTGGTCGCCCGCCGGCCTGGCCGGCGGGCTATACGGGGTGGCGATCGGTGGGCTGTTCGCGGGCGAATCGATGTTCCATCGGGAGACCGACGCCTCCAAGATCGCCGTTGCCGGGCTGGTCGACGTCGTCTCGAGCGCTCCCGGCGGGCTGATCGACGTCCAGTGGCAGACCGGGCACCTCGCCACCCTGGGGGTGACCACCCGCACCCGCGAGGCGTATGCCGCCGCCCTCCCCGCCCTGACCGCCGCCCCCGGCCCCGACTGGCCTGCCTGGCGCCGGCAGGAATGGCGGGCAGGGAGGGGACAGCCTTTCCGCCCGATGCCCTAAAGCCGCTATTCGCACGGGAAGACTGCCCCTCGCGAGCGAGGGCTTTGCCAGGCGAATCAGCCGCCGAGCCGGACCCGGCAGCCCACCAGTCCGTCCGCGTGCTCAATCCCGATGACCGTATGCCCGCGCATCCGGCACCAGGCGGGCAGGTCGGCCGCGGCCGCGGGGTCGGTGGCGAGCACCTGGATCACCGTGCCGGCGGCCAGCGTGGTCGCGGCGCGCGCCGCCAGGATCACCGGCATCGGGCATCGCGTCCCGCGAGCATCGATCACCAGCTCGGCGGCGAGTTCGGCATCCTCACCGGCCTCAGCCGTCCGGCCTGGCTCCACGCCGTTCACAACTCGCCCGCCCCCAGGTGCGCCCGCACATCCGCGATCACGACCGGAAGCTCGGCGATCAGCCGCTCCACACCCTCGGCGCGATCGGTCGCGACGGGGTCCCATGGCAAGGTGGCTCGGACGTTTCCGTGGGTGAGCACGCCCATCGCGGTCAGCACATGGCTCGGCTCCAAGGTGGACGCGGTGCACGCCGATCCCGACGCCAGCGCCAGCCCGCGGCGGTCCAACTCGGTGACCAGGCTCTCGCCGTCGGCGAACAGGGCGCTGAAGGTCACGATGTGCGGCAGCCGATCGACCGGGTCGCCGACGACATCGACGTCCGGGATCGCCGAGGCCGCTGCCCGCAGGCGCTCGGTCAAGGCGAACGCCTCTCGCGCATCGGCCGCGCGCGCCGCGGACGCCTGCTGCCAGGCTTCTGCCGCCGCCAGCGCGAGGGGAACCCAGACCGGCGCGTCCGCCCGGCCGAACTCCGCCTCCCGGGGCGGCCCGGATCGCCGGAAGGCCGTGCCCGGCGCCACCACGACGATCCCCAGCGGCGGACCCGCCACCGCGGCGGCGTCCGCGACCAGCACGTCGTATGCAGGCGGGGCCGCCACTCGGCCCACACTCGCCGACGCGTCCACCACCAAGGGCACGCCGGTCGCGCGGCATACGTCGAGCGCCGGCGCCACCGGTTGGATCGTCCCGACCTCCCCATTCGCGTGCTGGAGCGCGGCTACCGCCGTGCCAGGAACGCCGACCGCGGCGGCGAAAGCAGCCATGTCGACCCGCCCCAGCCGATCGACCGGAACTTCGGCGAAGTCCTCGGACTCGCCCGACTGGGCTGCGGCATACCGGCCGGGGATCAGGATGCTGGAATGCTCGACCGCACTCGCGACCACCCGCCGACCGGTCCGCCGTCGCGGCCAGGCCACCCCGTCCATGGCCGCCGCAACGCCCGCGGCCCCACCGCCTAAGTGGAAGGTCAACGACTCGGGCGTCACCCCGAGGTCAGCGGCGATCACCGCGCGCGCCTGATTGAGCAGACCCGAGGCGAGCCGCGCCTCGCGGTGCAGGCGCCGTGGATCGGCCCAGCCGGCGTCGAGCGCGGCGAGCAGGGTCTCGCGCGCCTGCGGATGCAGCGGCCCGGGGGCTGCATCCAAGAGCCCGGACCTCCCGGGCCCGACCGGAACGGACGCCATATCTCGAACGTTACCGACCCCTGCAGCGCATTCGGATCGGCCTACGGTAGTTTTGGCACAGCATGTCCCTGCGGTCATGCTGCCTTCACATTTCCGCCCGCTCTGGACCGAACGAGGTGCCCGTTGCGATTGCCTGACACCGTGGCCAAGGCCCGGCGCTCCCGCGCCGTCATCGGCCTCGCAGTGACGGCTGCCGTCCTGAGCCTGGGAGGCTGCGGCCTCGCCGGCGCCCAGGGCAAGCTGTCGAATGGCTATCTGCCCGAGGGGGCCACCGCGGGCGCCGAAACCGTCCGGTCCCTGTGGATCGGCTCATGGATCGCGGCGCTGGCCGTTGGTGGTCTGGTCTGGGGCCTGACCTTGTGGTGCGTCGTCGCCTACAAGCGCAGGGCGGACGACCCGCCATTGCCCGTGCAGCTGAAATACAACGTGCCGATGGAGATCCTCTACACGGTCGTCCCGATCTTCATGATCGCGGTGCTCTTTTACTACACCGACCGGGACACCAATGAGTTGACCTCAACCAAGGCCACGCCCGACTACGTCATCAATGTCGTGGGCAAGCAGTGGAGCTGGGACTTCAACTACACCACCTCCGATGCCCACGAGTCGGGCACCCAGGCGCTCCTGACCGGCAAGCCCGGCGTCGAGGAGACCCTGCCGACCCTCTACATTCCGGTCGGCAAGCGCGTCGAGTTCCAGCTCACCGCCAATGACGTCATCCACTCCTTCTGGGTGCCGGCCTTTTTGACCAAGCTCGACATGATCCCGGGCCGCGTCAACACCTTCCAGGTGGTCCCGACCCGCGAAGGGACCTTTGCGGGCAAGTGCGCCGAACTGTGCGGCGCCTACCACTCCGAAATGCTCTTCAACCTCAAGGTTGTCTCGGTCGCGGAGTACGACAAGCACATCGCCGACCTCAAGGCCCAGGGCAATGGCGGCCTGCTGCCGCCTACTGTCCTGCGCGAGCCGATCATCAAGCAGGACACGGACAAGCTCACGACAGGGGGCAACTGACGATGAGTAGCATCACCTCCGACTCCACGATGTTGCGCACGGCCGACCGGGTCGAGCACAAGCGCTTGGCCCCAGGGACCACGGTTGTGAAGTGGATGACGACGACCGACCACAAGGTCATCGGCAATCTCTACTTCATCACCTCCTTCATCTGGTTCCTGCTCGGTGGCCTGATGGCGCTGGTCATCCGGATGGAGCTCTTCTCCCCGGGCATCGGCTTCGTCGACGACAAGCAGCAATTCAACCAACTGTTCACCATGCACGGCACGATCATGCTGTTGCTCTTCGCGACGCCCCTCTTCGCCGGCTTCGCGAACGCCTTGATGCCCTTGCAGATCGGCGCCCCGGATGTGGCCTTCCCGCGACTGAATATGTTCGCCTACTGGCTCTACCTCTTCGGTGGCCTGATCGCGGCGTTCGGCTTCCTCACCCCGATGGGCGCGGCCGCCTTCGGCTGGTTCGCGTATGCCCCGCTCTCCAACTCGGTCTTCAGCCCCGGCGTGGGCGGTGACCTGTGGGTCTTCGGTCTCGCCCTCGGTGGCTTCGGCACCATCCTCGGTGGCGTCAACTTCATCACCACCATCGTGTGCATGCGCGCGCCGGGCATGACCATGTTCCGTATGCCGGTCTTCACCTGGACCGTGCTCGTCACCTCGCTGCTTATCATCTTGATCTTCCCCCCGCTCGCCGCCGCGCTCTTCGCGCTCGGCGCGGACCGCCGCTTCGGTGCCGAGGTCTTCGATCCTGCCAACGGTGGGCCGATCCTGTGGCAGCACCTCTTCTGGTTCTTTGGTCACCCCGAGGTCTACGTCATCGCCCTGCCCTTCTTCGGCATCATCTCCGAGATCCTGCCGGTCTTCGCGCGCAAGCCGATCTTCGGCTACAAGACCCTGGTCTTCGCGACCATCGCGATCGCCGCGTTGTCGGTCAGCGTCTGGGCACACCACATGTACGTCACCGGACAAATCCTGCTGCCCTTCTTCGCGGTGATGACGATGGCCATCGCCGTGCCGACGGGCGTGAAGTTCTTCAACTGGGTCGGCACCCTGTGGGGCGGCCACCTGGTGTTCTCCACGCCACTAATCTGGGCGCTCGGCTTCCTGGTGACCTTCCTCTTCGGTGGCTTGACCGGCGTCATCCTGGCCAGCCCGGCCCTCGACTTCAGCCTCTCCGACTCCTACTTCGTGGTGGCCCACTTCCACTACGTCGTCTTCGGCACCGTCGTCTTTGCGATGTTCGCGGGCTTCTACTTCTGGTGGCCGAAGTTCACCGGCCGCATGCTCGATGAGACCCTGGGCAAGATCCACTTCGTCCTGCTCTTCGTCGGTTTCCACACCACCTTCTTGATCCAGCACTGGCTCGGTGTCGACGGCATGCCCCGGCGGTATGCCGACTATCTTCCCGAGGACGGCTTCACCCTGGCGAACCGGGTCTCCACCGTCGGCGCCTTCATCCTCGGTGCCTCGATGCTGCCGTTCATGTACAACGTCTGGAAGACGTGGAAGTACGCGCCGCTCGTCGACTCCGATGACCCGTGGGGGTATGGCGCGTCCTTGGAGTGGGCGACCTCCTGTCCGCCCCCGCGGCACAACTTCAACTCGCTGCCCCGAATCCGTTCCGAACGGCCGGCCTTCGACCTGCACCACCCTGAGGCCGCGCCCGCGTCTTTGCGGGCCGCCAACACCGCCGATGAGCGCCGACTGGCACGAAAGGGCTGATGACTTCCCATGAAGGCCGAGAGCTACTTCTTCGCCCTGATTGCCGTCTTTGGTGCGGTCATGGGCCCGATTTACGGGCACTTCACCCACTGGCAGGAGCCGGTCGGCCCCGTGGGGCTTTTCCTCGCCGCGGCTCTGGGCGCCATGGTTGCCTTCTACTTGTGGATGACGGGCAAGCGCATCGGCTACCGGCCGGATGACAACCCGGACGGCGAGATCGCCGAGGCCGAGGGCGACTACGGCGCGTTTGCTCCCTACTCGTGGTGGCCGCTATGGCTCGGCCTGACCTCGGCCCTGGTGTTCATGGGCATCGCGGTCGGCTGGTGGATCGCCTTCATCGGTGCCTTCTTCGGCCTCTTCGCCCTGGTCGGCTGGGTCTTTGAGTTCTACAAGGGCCAGCACGCCCACTGATCGACAACGCGCGGCGGCCTCCCCTCATCGAGGGGAGGCCGCTGGCCGTTAGGCTGCGGGCATGGCCAGCCAGCGCTCGCGTCCGTCTTCCTCCGGCCATCGACGAGGGTCGGGCCGGTCGTCGGCCGCCGCAGATCGCCGCGGGCAGGTGGAGAGAAACGGACCCAAGGGCATCCCTGCCGGGACGGTGATCGTCCTGTTGGTCCTGGCCTGCATCGTCCTGGTGGAGATTTGGCTGCTCAAGGTCAACTGGGCGACGGTCAGGGCGAGCACCCGCAACACCCTGCTGGCCGTGGCCTGGTGCCTGGTGCCGCTCATCGCCATCGGACTGGGGATCGGCTCCTCCATCCGCTATCAACGCCAGCAGCAGCGGAACGGACGCTGAAGGCGTCGGCACATGGTGACCATGAGCCCCGAGGAGTTCGACGCGGCCGTCGCCGACGCGCTCGATGAGATCCCCGCCGAACTGATGGCTCACCTGGACAATGTCGTCTTCTTCGTCGAGGACGAGCCGCCGGCCGACGAGCCGGAGATCCTCGGACGTTACGAGGGGATCGCCCTGACCGACCGACCGCAGTGGGGCGGTATCCAGTTGCCCGACCGGATCACGATCTATCGCGGCCCCCTGTGCCGGATGTGCTGGACCCGCGAGGAAATCGTCGACGAGATCGGGATCACCGTCGTCCACGAGATCGCCCACCACTTCGGCATCGACGACGAGCGCCTGCACGAACTCGGCTGGGGCTGACCACGCGCAACGGGTAAGGGCCCCGGGAGTCGCCTTCCGGGGCCCTTGCGCGCCGTACGCCGTGGTGTGGCGTCAGGGTCGGCCCGTAATACCGGCCGTCTCTTCACCGTAGGACTCCTCGGCGGCTTCGATCGCCTCGAGGTGCTCGGTGGAGTGGCCGTCGTGGTGGGCGGCCGCCAACTCGGCCGGGGTGACCGGCAGGAGGTTGTCCTGGAAGTAGAACCGGCTCAGGCGGGCCCGCAGGTTGCGCTTGCCACCGGCTGGGGAGGCCACGCCATGCGCGTCCACACCGGTGGTGAGCTGCAGGGGCTCCTGCGGGTCGTGCTGGACCAAGGTCCACCGGGTGTACTCATCCAGCGGCTCGTGAGCCTCGAAGAACTTACCCTCCGCGGTTCGCACGATCCGTCCGGTCTCCCGGCCGTGCAGGACGAGATTGCGGTCGGCGCGCTGCAGGCTCAAACAGATCCGGCGAGTCACCCAGAACGCCACGACCGGCAAGACGAAGGTCGCGGCGCGGAAGAAGTAGGTGATGTCGTTGATCGACATGTGCAGCTTGATCGCCATGATGTCGTTGGCCGCGGCGAACATGAGCACGCCGTAGAAGGTCAACGCCGCGACGCCGAGGCCGGTGCGGGTGGCCTGGTTGCGCGGGCGGTCGAGCAGATGGTGCTCGCGCTTGTCGCCTGTCACCCAGGACTCGATGAACGGATAGGCCGCCATCGCGCCGTACATGACCGGGATCAGGCCGAGAGCTCCGATGGCGACGTTCAGGCTGAGGGTATAGCCGAAGGCGTGGAACTCCAGCCAGCCGGGCAGGAGCCGCAAGGCACCATCGGCGAAGCCCATATACCAGTCCGGCTGGGAGCCGGCGGTGACAGGGGAGGGGTCGTAAGGCCCGTAAACCCAAATCGCGTTGATCTGCACCAGCGCGGCCACGACGGCCAGGAAGCCGAAGACGATGAAGAAGAAGCCACCGGCCTTCGCCGCATACACCGGCATCACCGGGAAACCGACGACGTTGTTGTTGGTGCGCCCGGGCCCGGGGAACTGCGTGTGCTTCTGCACCGCGACCATGACGATATGCGCCGTGAACAAGCCGATCAGGATGGCCGGCAGCAGCAGCACGTGGACGCTGAAGAGCCGGGGGATGATCGCCTCGCCCGGGAAGGGGCCGTCGAAGACCATGAACGCCAGATACGACCCGATGACGGGGGCGGACTGCATGAAGCCTTCCGCGGCCCGCAAGCCCGTACCGGAGAGCAAGTCGTCGGGGAGCGAGTAGCCAGCGAAGCCTTCGACCAGGGCGAGCATCGACAGGATGCAGCCGACGACCCAGTTAAGCTCACGTGGCTTGCGGAAGGCGCCGGTGAAGAAGACCCGGAGCATGTGCGCCGACAGGGCGACGATGAACATCAGCGCCGCCCAGTGGTGCATCTGGCGGATCAGCAACCCGCCCTTGATATCGAAGGAGATGCGCAGCGAGGACGCATAGGCCTCCGACATCTGCACACCCTGGAGCGGGACATAGGAGCCGTCGTAGGTCGTGTGGCCGGCGCTCGGGACGAACCAGAAGGTCAGAAAGACACCGGTCAGTAGGCAGACGATCATCGAGTACATCGCGATCTCGCCGAGCATGAAGGACCAATGGTCGGGGAAGACCTTCTTCATCAAGTAGTTGACGCCCTTGGCGGGGCCGAGGCGGTCATCCACCCAGCCGACCACGCCACCGAGCTTCTTAGCGCCGGCCGAGGGCGGCGCGGTCACGCGGGCATCGCCGGCACGCAGGCCATCGGCCGGTCGGGCGTTGTCGATGGTGGTCATCCACGCTCCCAGAAGCTCGGGCCGACAGCCTCATGGAAAGGCTGTGCGGCGACAAGGTAGCCCTCACCGTCAACGGTGATCTTCAACTGCGGCAAGGGGCGCTTGGCCGGACCGAAGATGACCTTGCAGTCGTCGGTCACATCGAAGGTGGACTGGTGGCAGGGGCAGAGCAGGTGATGCGTTGTCTGCTCGTACAGGCCGACGGGGCAGCCGACGTGGGTGCAGATCTTGGAGTAGGCAACGATGCCCTCGTGGCCCCAGGCCTGCGCCTTGCGGCCGCCGTCGGTGTCCTGGAACTGCGAGGGGTCGAGACGCATGAGCAGGACAGCCGCCTTGCCCTTCTCCTCGAGTACACCGTGCTCCAGGCCGCCTTCGCCCGTCTCGGGGTCGGGCAGCAGGCCCTCGGGCAGGACGTGGTAGACCGAGCCGATGGTGACATCCGAGGCCTTGATGGGCAGGTTCTCGGGGTCGCGCATCAGGCGCGGGAAGCCATTGGCGTAGGGCTCGTAGGTGCCGTCGTGCGCCGGCGTGCCATTCCACATGGTTTGGGAAAGCTGCTTGCGCGGCAACGGGCCGAGGCTGCCGACCAACTGCACCAGAAGGGGGAGTGAGAACAGGCCGAGCGCACCGCCGAGAGTGGCTTTGATCAACGGGCGCCGGAACAGCTGGCTCGACTCGCCGCCGCCGCGCATGACGTCGACGAAACCCTGGCGGGCCTCGTCGCTGCTGCGCATCGGGTGGCGTTCTTCGACGACCTCAGCGTCGGGCATCAAGGTCTTGGCCCAATGGACGGCGCCGAGCCCGATGCCCAGCAGGCCCAGCCCGAGGCCGATACCCAGGAGCAGATTGCTCGTGGCGATCTTGCCCAGGCCCGGCACGAAGCTGCGGTCGTGCGTTCCGACCGCGAAATACGCGACCAGGAACAGCAGGGTGCCCAAGATCGAGAGCCCGAACAGGCCAGCGACTTGGCGTTCGGCGCGCTTGGCACCCTTGTCGGACAGGTCCGACAACCGCTCGACATGCGGGGGAAGGCCGGGATTGACGAACTGCTCGGGAATGCCACCGTCACCGATGTGGTGGCCATCGTCCAGGCGGACGACGGTGGTCTCGTGTTCGGACTGGTGCGAACTCACGGATCAGGCTCCCTTCTGTCCGAGCCAGTAGGCGGCGCCCACGAGGATGCCCAGGCCGAAGACCCAGGCGAATAAGCCCTCGGGCACCGGGCCGAGCGAGCCGAGCGCCATACCGCCGGGGTTGCCGGTCTCGTTCATGGCCTTCAAGTAGGCGATGACGTCGTTCTTACTCTCGGGGCTGATGTTGTTGTCATTGAAGACCGGCATGCTCTGCGGGCCGGTCTCCATGGCTTCGTAGATGTACTTGCCGTCGACCCCCATCAGCGATGGGGCGTATTTGCCACGGGTGAGCGCGCCACCGGCGCCGGCGGAGTTGTGGCACATCGAGCAGTTGGTGCGGAAGATCATCCCGCCCTTGCCCGGATCGCCGCCCTCACCGGAGGTGTACTTCGCGTCCGGAATCGCCGGTCCGGGAGCCAGGGAAGCGATATAGGCCGCGAGCGCCGAGATCTTCTCGTCATCGAAGGTGACGTCCTTGCCGCGCGGCGCCTGCACGCCGGGCTCGGCCATCGGCATCCGTCCGGTGCCCACCTGGAAGTCCACCGAGGCCGCGCCCACGCCGGCGAGGTTTGGACCCTGCTCAGTGCCCAGAGCGTTCTTGCCGTGGCACGAGGCGCAGTTAGAGGCGAACAATTGCTTGCCCAGGGTGATCTGGTCGGCGGTTGCCTCGGCGGCCGTTGCGGCCTTGGGGGCGAAGGCGGCATAGGCGCTACCCGTGATCAGCAACCCCAGCAGAAGCAGGAAGAGGATTGCGGCCGGATGGCGCCGCCGCGCGGCGAGTGCGTTCACAGTGGTCTCTTTTCGTTGCGGCCGGAGGTCACTTGAGCAGGTAGATCGTCGCGAACAGCGCGATCCAGACGACGTCGACGAAGTGCCAGTAGTAGGACGTCACGACCGCGCCCGTGGCCTGGGCGTGGCTGTAATGACGGGTGGTGAAGGTCCGGCCGATGATCAGCAGGAAGGCGATCAATCCGCCGGTGACGTGCATGCCGTGGAAACCGGTGGTCAAGTAGAAGACCGAGCCGTAGCCGTCGGAGGAGAGGGTGATCCCGTCGTGCACGAGGTGGGCGTACTCATAGACCTGACCGCCGATGAACAGGGCGCCGAAGATGTACGTCAGGACGTACCACTCACGCATACCCCAACTGCCGACATTGAAGAAGCTGCCGGTGCGGGCGGCCTGGCCGTGCTCGGCCTTGTAGACACCGAGCTGACACCAGACCGAAGAGATGACCAGGACGGTGGTGTTCGCGGCCGCAAATGGCACGTTCAGGGTCGGCGTGTGCTCCGCCCACAGGTCTGGGCGCACCTGGCGAATGGTGAAGTACATCGCGAAGAGTCCCGCGAAGAACATCAACTCACTGGAGAGCCAGACGATCGTCCCGACCGAGACCATATTGGGGCGCGTCACCGGCCCCAACGAGTTGCCGTGAGTGGGCGATGACGTGCCGGAATGAACCGCGGATGCTGTGGCCACGCGGCCATTATGTCGGTAACGGAATCGGAAGTACGCGCGACCCCCCCGATTTATGTGCAGGACGTTATGAACCCTGCACGTGGCTAGGCTGTTCCCATGGCCCACAGCACCTCCGCGTCCGAGCCCACCGGTCCGCGCCGACTCTCTGTTCTCCTCTACAGCGATGACATCACCACGCGCGACGCCGTTCGCGCCGGGGTCGGGCGCCGGCCGAGCGCGGATCTGCAGATCGATTCCTGGCGGGAGTGCGCGACCGCCGCCGCGGTTATCGAGGCGGTCGAGAACGACGCCTTCGATCTGCTCGTGCTGGACGGGGAGGCCGCTCCGGTGGGCGGGCTCGGCCTGTGCCGTCAGCTCAAGAACGAGATCTTCAACTGTCCGCCCGTCCTGGTACTGACCGGGCGCCCCCAGGACGTTTGGCTGGCCTCGTGGTCGCTGGCCGATGCCGCCGTTCCGGCCCCGCTCGACCCCGTGGCGCTGTGCGCGGGGATCGGTCAGGCCCTGTCGGCCGCGCCGGCTCCCGCCGCGCGCTGACGTGCCGATGAGTGGTCCTGCTCCGGCCGCGAGTTGGCCGGATGTCTTGACGCGCCTGGTCAGCGGGTGCGATCTGACCCATGACGAGGCGGCCTGGGCGATGGATCGGGTTTTCTCCGGGGACGCGACCCCCTCGCAGGTCGCCGGCTTCGTCATCGCCCTGCGGGCCAAGGGCGAGACGGTCGAGGAACTGCGAGCACTGGCCGACGTCATGCTGGCCCACGCCCACCGCTTCCAGGCCCCGGCCGAGAGCATCGACATCGTCGGCACGGGCGGGGACCGCGCTCATACGGTCAATATCTCCACGATGTCGGCGATCGTGCTCGCGGGTGCGGGCCTGCAGGTCGTCAAGCACGGCAATCGGGCGGCCTCCTCGTCCTCGGGGAGCGCGGATGTGCTGGAAAGTCTCGGGGTCGACTTGAGGTTGAGCCCAGCTGACGTCGCTTCGGTTGGCGAACGGGCGGGTATCACCTTCTGTTTTGCGCAGGCCTTCCATCCCTCTATGCGCCACGCGGCGACGACCCGGCGAGAGCTGGGCATCGGCACAGTGTTCAACATGCTCGGTCCGCTGACCAACCCGGCGCAACCGACGTATGCCGCGGTGGGCGTCGCCGACGTGCGTGTCGCGCCGCTCATGGCCGGCGTCTTCGCCGCGCGCGGACGGGAGGCGGTCGTCTTTCGCGGGGGCGACGGGTTGGATGAGTTGACGCTCGCCGGGCCGTCGGATCTGTGGTGGGTGCGCGGCGGCCAGATCGTGCTCGACACGTTGACCCCGGGCGAGGTTGGCCTGGCCGAGGCGCCGTTGTCGGCCTTGCGCGGCGGCGAGCCCGCCCACAATGCCGAGGTCGTGCGCGAGTTGCTGGCCGGGCGGGGGAGCGACGGCGCCGGCTGGCCGGTGCGGGACGCCGTCCTGCTCAATGCCGGGACTGCGTTGGCTCTCGCTCGGGGGGCGGCTCGGCTCGCCGGCGATCGGCCCAGCCTGCTAGCGGCGCTCCGGGCGGGGATCGACGCCGCCGCGGCGACCCTGGACTCCGGGGCAGCGGCGGCTGTGCTCGATCGGTGGGTCTCGGCGACGCGCGCACCTGCTTGAGGCGGCTCGCCTTCGGCGTCAGTTCTCGATGCCGAGGCTGAACGCTGCTTCGAGGTCGTGCCGGGAGTAGGCGCGGAAGGCGATGTGGGTCGCGGTGCGGAGCACTCCTGGGGTCTTGTTGAGCCGGTCGGCGATGACGGCCGCGAGGTCTTCGTGGCGGGCGACCCGGACCATAGCCACGAGGTCGGCCTCGCCGGTCACCGAGTAGACCTCGCTGACGCCGTCCAGATCGGCAATCGCTTGGGCGACCTCCGGGATCTGGTCGACCTCGGCGTTGATCAGGACGATGGCGGTGATCATGGTCGTCAATGTAGCGATCAGGAGCCCTCGAAACGCTCGGGGGGCACCGCTGCCAGGTGGTCCCCGAACCGGCTGGCGCCACCGACCGGGCACGACCAGACGCCGTCGACCGAGACCAGCCGGACGCCCGGTTCTTCGAGCCAGCGCAGGATCTTCTCGCACTCCTCCGGCAGGGCAGCCGGTGCGGGGGCGGGCGCCGGTGCCACCACTTCGGCGCTCGCGCTCAGCGCCTCGACGTAAGGCATGGGGTCGGCGCCACGGGGGCTGCGGGTGCTGCCTGCGAGCCGCCCGAAGCGCACGCAGATCAACTCCCACCCGCCCAGGGGCGAGCGTCGAGCGGCGACTATTTCGGCGGTGGTGGCCAGTGGGGCAAGGCGTTGTGAGCGAGTCAGGCCGCGCACGAGCGCGGCCAGCCGGTCACGCAGGGTGGCGGCATCCTCATACCGCTCGTCACCGGCGAGTTGTTGCATGCGGCGCTCGAGGGGCGATAAGACGAAGCTGGGATCCCCGACGAGCGCTTCTTGGGCGGAGCGGACCAGCGCGCCATAGTCATCGACCGTCTGAGCGCCGGTGCAGGGCGCGCCGCACCGGCCCATCTCTGCGAGGGCACACGCGGCGGTGAAGCGGGTAACGGAGAGCCGCTGATGGCATCGGCGTAGCGGCACGGCGTCGTGGACGGCCGCCATGGCGTCCTCGGCGGCTGCGCGGGAAGGGAAGGGGCCGACATACGTCGTGGCGTCGCCGCGGACCTGCTTGACGATAGAGAGCCGGGGGAAGGGCTCGACGGTGAGCTTGATCCACACGGCCTTCTCGGGGTGCCGCGAGCGGCGGTTGTAGGGGGGCTTGTGCTCGGCGATCAACCTGAGCTCGCGGACCTGGGCCTCAAGGGCGGTCGCGCAGACGATAGGGGTGACGCTCTCGGCGATCCGCACCATCTCCGACATCCGTCGGCGCTGCTCCGAGGCGGTGAAATAGGAGCGCACCCGGGTGCGGATGTCGACCGAAGTGCCCACATAGAGCACGCGACCGTTGCCGTCCTTGAACTGGTAGACCCCGGGAGCCGACGGCAGGTCGTCGGCGAGATAGCGCTTGCGGCGACGGGCAGGCGGAACGCGTGCGGAGTAGGTCGCGAGCTCCTCGAGCGTCGTGACTCCGAGGCCGCCCACCCGGGCGATCAGGCCGTGCAGGACATCGACAGTCGCCTGGGCATCGTGCAGGGCCCGGTGATCGGGGGCGACGTGGGAGTGGAAGACCCGGGCCAGTGAGGACAGCTTGTGGTTGGGCGCTTCGTCGCGGGTGACCAAGGCTCGGGCGAGCAGGACGGTGTCGAGAACGGTGGGGCCGGGCCAGGGGGTGCTGGTGGCCGCAGCCGCCGCTTTGAGGAAGGAGATGTCGAAGCGGGCGTTGTGGGCGACCAGGACGGCGTCACCGGCGAACTCCAGGAAGCTCGGGAGCACCGACTCGATGCGGGGAGCCGAGGCGACCATGGCGTTGGTGATGCCGGTCAACGCGCTGATGACCGGTGGGATGGGCACGCGCGGATTGACCAGGCTCTGGAACTCGCCGAGCACCTCGCCACCGCGGACCTTGACGGCGCCGAACTCAGTGATGTGGTCGCCGTGCGCGCTGCCGCCCGTCGTCTCGAGATCGACCACGACGAAGGTCACCTCGTTTAAAGGGGTGCCGAGGTCGTCGAGCGTCCCTTGGATCGCCCGGGGGAGGGCCGCGGAGCCGGGAGCTCGCTGCGAGGGGCGGGTCAGCGTGGTGGTCGACATGGGAAAGACGCTAGAGATGACCACCGACAAGCCTCCCCAGGCGCCGCCGACACGCGGCGAAAGGGGCTTGTCGGTGGTCATCTCTAGCGTCTTTCCCAAGGGTCACCGGGCTTCGGATACCCGAGCACCTGATCGACGCAAGTCACCGAAGGAAGGAAGCCACCATGTGGATCGATTGCCAAAGCTGCCCGGTCGCGCAGACGCACTGCGGCGAGTGCGTGGTCACCAGCCTGCTCGACATCATCCCGGTCGGCCGGGCCGAGATGCAGATCGACGTGGATGTCGCCCTGGATGCACGGGAGCGGGCTGCGGTCACCGCCTTGGCCAGTGCCGGACTGATCTGCGCCGAGACGGCCGCGACCGCCCGGGCCCGCATCAGCCGGCCGGCCCCCGTGGGTTTCAGATCGGCGACGGGGTAAGGGCGGCCGCGACGTCCTGGTCACGCGGCTGCGGACCGTGATCGCGCTCGGCGGCCGCATCGGCGACCAGCGAGACAGCGACCAGGCCGGCCACCAGCCAGAACTGGTTATAGAAGGCCTGCTTGTTGACGAGATTCGCGGCGAGTAGCACCAGGGCCACCCAGCGCAGCAGTTCACCGAGCGGCGGCTGCCGGCGCCGGACGGCGATCATGCCGGCCGCCAGAGTGCCGAGGATCACCAGGCCGGTGATCCAGAACGGCAGCGTGACTCCGAATTTGTTCAGAGCCAGGAGATACCACGTGTTGGCGAATTTGATCGGGTGGAAGCCCACCAGCAAGGTGATGGTGTCGTGGACGAAATCCGCCGGGGCGGTGATGAACCACGGCGCGATCAAGACGCCGGTCAGGGCCCCGGTGGCGATCGCGCGCGCCGGGCCGAAAGACCGCCAGCACAGCAGCAGGGGGAGCACCAGTGCCAGGTGCTGCTTGCTTGCGCAGGCGAGCGCCAACGGCACGATCGCCCACCAGGAGCGTCCCGACCGCACGAGAACCGCCCACCAGACCAGGGCGGTCAGCAGCAGCGGTTCGGTCCAGGCCTGGTCGACCTGGGTCAAGGTCCCCGGTGGCAGAAAGATCAGGCAGATCGCCGCCGCGGTCGCCCACCGCGCGTCGGCCGCGCCCGTGGCGGCGAGGAGCCGGTGGCGCAACTCCGAGCGGGCACCCCCGGCGCGTGATCGAACGGAGCCTTCAGCCGCAGCGATGCGGGTCGGAGCGCCGATCGGACGAGAGAGTTGCCAGATGCCGGCCGCGAGCACCAATGACCAGATCAGCAACATCCAGCGGACATCGCCGAAGAGCCACCGTCCGGGGGCGAGGAGCACCGTGCTCCACGGCAGATAGGTATAGGCGTCCTTGATGCCCGGCGAGCCGGTCCAGGTCATCGTGTAGAAGTTCTCGAAGCGCGCCAGGGCGTCCGACGATTGCTGCAGGATCACCCAGACGTCGATTTTGGGCCGGCGATCGGTGGTGATGGCGATGACGCTCGCCGCGACATAGGCGCTGATCGCAGCGACCCAGGCCAGTCCGGGGCGATTGCGGCCCAGAGCCAGGGCGGCTCCGAGGGCGCCGATGGCCAAGGCGATCCGTGCCGTCCACTCCCAGCCGTCCGACAGCCAACTCCACAGCGGCACGGCGAGGCCCACAACGGCCGCCCCGCACAGGGCCAGGGCCATCGTGCGTCGTCCCATGCGCACGCGGGTCTCGGTGACCAACCACCAGGCGAGCAGGCCGCAGACGGCCGTCAGGGTGAGCACGATGGCGACCCGGAAACGCACCACGCTCCACTGCAGGACGCCGAAGTAGGCCAACCATGCGCAGGCCACCAGCCACGGCGCGAACCGGCGGGCAGGCATACGGGCTCCAAGAGGGGACGGGCGGATGGGGGCTCGGACAACAAGCATCGGGCGGCGTCCCGCGGACGCATGCCGCGGCAATCCTAGGCGGTGCGCACAGGTTAGGCTTCCGCGCATGGCGGACAGCACCGAGTCCTCGATCGTCATCAACGCCGAGCCCGGAGCGGTGCTCGACGTGATCGCCGACCTCGAGGCCTATCCCGAGTGGACCGGCGAGATCAAGAATGTGACGATCCTCGCCGAGGAAGGTGACGGCTGGCCCGACCGCGTCGAGATGACGATGGACGCGGGCGTCATCAAGGACACCTATGTCCTGGATTACGAATGGGATGTCACCGAGGACGGGACTGGGCAGGTCTCGTGGACCCTGGTCGAGGCGAGTGTCCTGAAGGCCATGGATGGCGCCTACACCCTGGCCGCGGTCGCTGAGGGGACGCTGGTCGAATACCGGCTGCTCGTCGACCTGAAAATTCCCGTGCTGGGCATGCTCAAGCGCAAGGCCGAGAAGGTCATCATCGAGACCGCGCTGAAGGAACTGAAGAAGCGGGTCGAGTCGCTCTGAGCCGGGTCCTGCTTTTCACTGGTAAGGGCGGCGTCGGCAAGACCACGACAGCGGCCGCCACGGCGGTTGCCAGTGCTCGATCGGGCGTGCGCACGCTGGTGATGTCCACCGATGCCGCACATTCTCTCGGCGATGCCCTCGACCGCGACCTGACCGCGACCGCCATTGACGGGCCGGCGCTCATCGAGCCGGTGCTGGCCGCCTTGCAGGTGAGTGGTCGTCGACATGTCGACGGCTCCTGGGGCATCGTCCGGCGCTATCTCGTGGAGACCCTCGGTGCCCTCGGCGTCGACCCGGTGGTGGCCGAGGAGATGACGTCATTGCCCGGTGCGGAGGAGATTGCCGCCCTGCTGGAGTTGCGTGAGCAGGTGGATTCCGGGGAGTGGGAGTTGATCGTCGTCGACTGCGCGCCCACGGCGGAGACCCTGCGGTTGCTCGCCCTGCCCGAGAATCTCGCCTGGCACCTGAATCGGATGCTGCCCGGGACCGCCGGGATCCGCCGTGCCGCGCGGCCGGCCGCGGCCGCGGCCCTTGGGATCCCCCTGCCCGGCCCGGAGATCGTCGACGTCGTCCGGGGCTGGTATGCCGCGATGCTCGAGATCCATCGCCTGCTGGCCAGCGCTTCGGCATCGGTGCGCCTGGTGACGACTCCCGAGAGCGTCGTGATTGCCGAGGCCCGGCGCACGTGGACCTCGCTGAGTTTGTACGGCTACGCCGTGGATGCCGTCTATGTGAACAAGATCTTGCCGACCCCCGCCGAGACCGGTGACGACGGCAGCGCGGCCGCCTGGTTGCACTCGTGGAATGCGGCGCAGGCGCGGGGAATCGACGAGGTGGTGGTCTCCTTCGCGGGCCTGCCCGTCGTCACCTCGCCCTATCTCGATCGCGAGCCCATCGGGCCGGACGCCCTGGCCGACCTCGCCGCTCGGCTGGTCCTGGGCGACCTGGCCGATCGCAGCCCCCTCGATCCCGTCGACGTCGCGGCGATGACGGTGGAACGAACGGCCGACGGCTATGCCCTCGGGCTCCGGTTGCCGTTCACCAGCGCCGACGAGGTCGGTCTGCAGCGTAGGGACAACGATCTCTTGCTGACGGTGGGGGAGCACCGGCGGATCGTCACGCTGCCCTCGGTGCTTCGGCGCTGCGATGTGGCCGGCGCGCGGGTTCGGTCGGGGACTCTGACGGTGGCTTTCGTCCCCGACCCCGCACAATGGCCGCGATGAACGACGACCGGAGTGAGCGGGCGGACGCCCTGGCCGACGAGGCTGCCCGGCTTTTCGACGCGGTAGAAGCCGTGACCGGGTTATGCGCGTCGTCGCGGCAGACTCGCTCGCGCCCGCCCCGGCAGCAGTCGGCGCAGCGTCCCGCGCCCCCGGTTGAGCCCGATGCCGCCGGCTGGCAGCCGCCGGCCGATGCGGACGACGCGAGCGCCGGACCCGCTGAAGCGAACCAGCCGCCCAGTTCCCACCCGGGTGGTGAACACCCGACCACGTGCACCTGGTGCCCGGTATGCCGCGGGGTCGACACCCTGCGCGCCGTTGACCCGGACACCGTCGCCCGCCTCGCGGACGCCGTGGGCATGCTCGCCACCGCCTTGGGCGAACTCGCCGGCACGCTGCGCGAACGTCTTCCCGTCCCCCGTCACGACGACCGCGGCAGGCCGGGCGATCCTGGTGGGCCGGGCGAGGGTGACGGGCCGGCCCGGGGCCATCGGCCAGCACCTAGCTCCGTCGCGGCGCGCGACGGACTCGACGCAACGTGGAGCCGCGGGGGCGGCGGGGGCCGGGGAACGGCATACGACATACCGGTGCTGGGCGAGGAGGAGAACTGACATGGCGCAGGATGCGGCGCAGCGGCCCGTGGGCGATCTTGCGATCGGGGTCGATATCGGCGGCACCAAGGTCGCGGCCGGGATCGTCGACGAGCAGGGTGCGGTCGTGGCGCGGGCCCGCGCCGACACCCCGGACCGCTCGGTGCGGCCCAAGGTCGTCGAGGACACCATCGTCGGCGTGGTCAACGAGTTGCTGCAGCAGGCCCCCGGTCGGATCGCCGCCGTCGGGATCGGAGCGGCCGGCTTCGTCGCGGCGGACCGGGCGACCATCGTCTTCGCGCCGCACCTGTCCTGGCGCCAGGAGCCGCTGCGCGACCGCCTGAGCGCCCTGATCGAGCCGCCGATCTTCATCGACAATGATGCCAATGCGGCGATTTGGGCCGAGGGCAAGTTCGGGGCCGCTCGCGGGGAAACCTCGGCGATGATGATCACCCTCGGCACGGGCATCGGCGGCGGCATCCTGATGAATGGTGAGGTCATCCGCGGCCGATTCGGGATCGCCGGCGAGTTCGGTCACATGCAGGTGGTGCCGGCTGGGCACCGCTGCGAATGCGGCAACCGCGGCTGCTGGGAGCAATACGCCTCCGGCAACGCCCTCGTGCGCGAGGCCCGCTCGCTCGTCGCCGCGAACAGCCCCCTCGCCCGGGACCTGTATGAGCGCGTCCAGGGCGACGCGAGCCAACTGACCGGTCCGCTGGTGACCGAGGTGGCCAAGGCCGGCGACCGGACGGCCATCGAATTGCTCGCCGAAGTCGGCGACTGGCTGGGCGTCGGGCTGGCCAATCTGGCCGCGGCCTTCGACCCGGGCGCCTTCGTCATCGGCGGTGGGGTCAGCGCGGCTGGTGATCTGCTCATTGAGCCCGCTCGGGCGGCCTTCCGGCGCCAGCTGACCGGCCGCGGCTTCCGGCCCGAGGCGCGTATCGTCCGGGCCGAACTCGGCAATGAGGCCGGCATGATCGGTGCAGCGGACCTGGCCCGGGCGAGCGTGCTCGGCGGATGACGGCGTTGCGGGTCGCGAGCTACAACACCCGTGACTTCCTCGATGACCGGGCGGCCGCCGCGCGGATCGTGCAGGCGATCCGCCCCGACGTCCTGTGCCTGCAAGAGGTGCCGCGCCGGCTCTTCGCCGCGCATCGGATTCACGCCTTAGCCCTCGCCTGCGGGATGCGGTGGCCGGGTCATCACCGCGGCAGCGGGGGCACGACGATTCTCCTCGGCCCGCGCGTGCGCCTGACCTTCAGCCAGCATCACCGCCTCCCTGTCCGCTTGGGTCAACGCACCCGCGGGTATGCCGTGGCTCGCCTCGCAGTCGCCGGTTCGGCTGCAGTGACGGTGGCTTCCGTGCACCTGTCCCTACGGCCGCTGGAACGCGCGGCGCACGCCCGAGCGATTCTTGCCGCGATCGGTTCCGACGAGGCGATCATCTGCGGGGACTTGAACGAGCAGGCGGACGGCCAGGCGTGGCGACTTATCGCCACTCCGTTGCGGCTGGTCTCGCCCTTGACCCCGACCTTCCCGGCCCGCGCGCCCCGCAAGCTGCTCGACGTGGTCTTCGCCTCACCAGGCATCGAGGTGGTGCCGGCGCAGCCGCTCGAATTGGATGCGGACGATCTGGTGGCTGCCAGCGATCACCGCCCGGTGTGGGCCGACCTCGTGCTCCCGCCCGTCCCGGGCGCCTGAGCCCGGACCGCCGAAGCGCGGTCAGACGACCGCGCCGTTGTCGTGGTCGTCGTCCGACGAGCCACGAAGCACGAGGAGCACAAAGCCCCCCAGACTCATGGCGATGGCCAGCCACATCCACCAGCCGGCCACGTCGGGCCGGAAGAGCACCAGCCACAACAGCAGGAGCGGCCCGCCCACCAGACCCACGATGATGCCCCAGAAGTGCAGATCCTCCTGCGGGGGCAGCGGGCGCGGCTCGGGCGGCTCGAAGTGGTCCTCGTCGTCGACTTGGTCGAGGATCTCGTCATAGGGCGCCTCATTGGTCGCGCCCCGCCACACCGGGAAGTTGGGCGCGGCCGGCGGTGTCCGGCGGATCGGGCGGCGCTCGAACAAGGGCGGATTGATCGGGCCTCGGCGGCTCTCGAGGCCGGACAGGCCGGTGCCTTGCCCGTCCGCCCCGGCGGCCTCCGTGTCCGTTTCGGAAGCCCGAGCGTGGGTATCGCCATCGCCACGGTCACCGGGTGAGTTCGCGTCCGAGATGATCGGCGGGCTGGCCGCAGCGGATGAATTCTCTTCCGGCCCATGATCGTTGGCCTCCGAGGAACTGGCCATGGCGGGGTCCGCATCCGGCCCGTCCTCGCCGGAGACGATTGGCAGCCTCGCCGAGTCGGTTGGCTCCTGCTCGGCCGAGGGGTCGTCCAGTGCGGTTGACTCCACGCCCTTGGCGAGTGCGGCATTGCGTTCGCTCTGCGCGCCGGTCAGGTGCCAGCCCGCGACGATCTCGGCGAAACGACGATCGATATCGTCATCGCGCAGTTGCGGGTCGGGCTCACGCACGGGTCAATCCTCGCACGGCGCGGCCTCGGTTGGCGGTCTCTCGCTTACGCCGTCCGTCCCGACGCGTCGGCGCCACCGCGACGGCCCGGTGCCGTAGAGTGCCGAAAAGATAACGGCGGCATAAAGCCATGATGGCGGGGAAAGGTGCGGGCCTTGTTCTATTGGCTCCTGAAGGTCGTTCTCGTGGGGCCGCTGCTGCGTCTGTTGTTCAAGCCGCAGGTCGAGGGCCTAGAGCACGTCCCGGCCGAGGGCGCCGCGATCCTTGCCAGCAATCACCTTTCCTTCTCCGACTCCTTCTTCCTGCCGCTCGTCGTCGACCGGCGCATCACCTTCCTGGCCAAATCCGACTACTTCACCGGACGCGGGGTCAAGGGGTGGTTGACAGCGGCCTTCTTCCGCGGTGTCGGACAGGTGCCGATCGATCGCTCGGGTGGGCGCGCGAGCGACGCCGCGCTGCATACGGGCTTGCGGATCCTGCGCGAGGACAAGCTGTTGGGGATCTATCCCGAGGGCACGCGCAGCCCCGACGGCCGCCTCTATCGCGGGCGCACCGGCGTGGCCCGGATGGCCCTCGAAGCGGGCGTCCCCGTCATCCCGGTCGCCATGATCGACACCGACAAGGTCCAGCAACCGGGCAAGGCCATCCCGACGATCCGCCCGGTGGGCGTACGCATCGGCGCGCCGCTGGACTTCTCGCGCTATGAGGGCATGGCCGACGACCGCTACGTCCTGCGCTCGATCACCGACGAAATCATGTATGCCCTGATGGAGTTGTCGGGCCGCGAATACGTCGATGTCTACGCCACCACGCAGAAGAAGCGCCTGCTTGCGGCCGCCCGGGCCCGTGCTGAGGCGGTTTTGCCCCATCGTGCCGCACCGGTCCCGCCGGTCATCGCACTCCCGGAGTCCGCGGTCGACCGTTCCACCGAGCAGGCGCCGCCCGCCGAGCCGGACACCTTGCGCCGCGCAAGCTGAGCCACCCGTGGCCACCGTCTCCGCCCCGATGCCCGGGGTGCTCGTGGCGTTCACGCGCGGTCTGGCGATCTTCCGACCCCTGGCCTTGGCGTATGCCGGCGTGCTCGCCTGGGTGCACCGCGCCGACATGATCCGCCCATCGGCAGCGATAGCGACCTTCGCCGTGCTGGCGATCTGGTCGATGATCGCCTCGTGGCGCCGGACGATCACGCTCCGCATGGCTGCCATCGACCTGACCCTCGCCAGTGCCGGCATCGCGGCGACCAGCCTGGCCTATCCGCGCGCCACCGTAGTCGCCGGGGCCTTGACCCTCCCGGGGATCTGGTCGAGCTCCGGAGTGGTCGCGGCAGCCATCGCCGGGGGCACGCGCTGGGGCATCGTCGGCGCGACGGTGATCTCCCTCGCCGACCTTGCCTCGGTGATCACGCCGAACTTCGGCACCATCCACAACATCGTGCTCCTCTATCTCCTCGGAGCGCTCATCGGCCTGTCCACCTCGTTGGCCCGCGAGAGCCAGCGCCTCTTCGAGATCTCGGTGCGCGCCCAGGAGGCGTATGCCGAACGCGAACGCCTGGCGCGCATCGTCCATGACGGCGTGCTCCAGACCCTGGCCTATGTGCACCGCCGCGGCACCGAAATCGGGGGCGAGACCGCCGAACTGGGCATTCTGGCCGCCGATCAGGAGCGGTCTCTGCGGGCGCTGGTCAGCGGGCGGGCCACGCCCACGGCCGCGGCCACCGACATGGATATCGCGGCGTGGCTGCATACGCTCGCCGCCCCTGGCATCACTGTGAGTGCGCCCGCGGAGGCGGTCACCATGCCGAGCGCGCGGGCCCGAGAGATCCAGGCTGCGGTCGAAGGCGCGCTGGAGAATGTCCGCCGGCACGCCGGCCCGGAGGCACGCACGTGGATCCTGTTGGAGGATCTCGGCGACCAGGTGAGCCTGACGATTCGTGACAATGGCGCCGGTATGCCGTCCGGTCGCCTCGCCGAGGCTGCCGCCGAGGGCCGCCTCGGGATCGCCTCCTCCATCCACGGGCGCCTGGTCGATCTCGGCGGCACGGCCACCTGGGACAGCGCGCCGGGGCGAGGATGCACGGTCACCCTGCGCGCGCCGAAGGATCTCGAACCCCTTGCCAGACCGGCCGCGCGGCCGGATTCCGCGCGGACCACGGCCCTGCGCGAGGCGCGCCGCGCCGGCATACCGGCCCCGATCCCGAAGGAGGAGCGATGACCCTGCGTGTCTTCGTCGCCGACGATCATCCGTTGTGGCGCGATGCCTTGGCAGCCGACCTGGAGCGCGCCGGCTTCACGATCGTCGGCACGGCCGCCGACGGGCCGGCCACGGTGCGGCGCGTCACGGCCGTGCAGCCGGATGTGTTGCTGCTGGACCTGAACCTGCCCGGCCTGCATGGAGCCGATGTGTGCGCCCAGGTCGCGGGGCTCGGCACCAAGGTGCTCATCCTCTCCGCGAGCGGGGAGGAACGCGATGTGCTGGCCGCGATGAAGGCCGGGGCACTCGGCTATCTGGTGAAGTCCGCCACCAGCGCTGAGATCGTCGACGCGGTCGCCGCCACCGCCCGCGGTGAGGCCACGTTCACGCCGGGCCTGGCGGGGCTGGTGCTGGGGGAGTACCGCAAGCTGGCCAGCGAGCCGCCCGCCGATGAGCGCCCGGTGCCTGAACTGACCGACCGCGAGGTCGAGATCCTGCGGCTGGTCGCGATGGGCCTGTCGAGCAAGGAGATCGCTGAGCAGCTGGTCATCTCCCACCGGACGGTCCAGAACCACGTCCAGAACACGCTGGGCAAGCTCCAACTGCACAACCGTGTCGAACTGACCCGCTTTGCGATCGAACGCGGTCTGGACGAGGTCCGCTGAGGCGTCGGGCCGCCGAGCGACCGCGTGCCGGGGTGCCCGCGATCCGGGCGCGAGGCCCGCAAACGCGGCGGCAACCTATCCTGTATCGGTGACAACGACGGCTGCCCCCTTGACGCATCTGCTGGACGGGCCGGCGCGACCGGCCGCACAGCAGCCGTCCTGGCCGGACGCCGAGGCGCTCAAGGGTGCCATTGACACGCTCGCGAGCTTCCCGCCGCTCGTCTTCGCCGGCGAGTGCGATGTGCTGCGGGAGCGGATGGCGCTCGCCTCGCAGGGCAAGGCGTTCGTGCTCCAGGGTGGCGACTGTGCCGAAACCTTTGCGGCGGCGACCGCCGACAACATCCGCGACCGGGTCAAGACGATCCTGCAGATGGCGGCGGTGCTCACCTATGGGGCATCGGTGCCGGTGGTCAAGGTCGGACGTATGGCCGGTCAGTATGCCAAGCCCCGCAGCAGCGATGTCGAGACCCGCGACGGCGAGACCCTGCCGGCCTACCGCGGCGATATGGTCAACGACTTCGAGTTCACGCCGCAGGCGCGCATCCCCGACCCGCAGCGCATGGTGCGCGCCTACCATGCGAGCACGGCGACGCTCAATCTGGTGCGCGCGTTCACCACTGGCGGGTATGCCGATCTACGGCACGTGCACGACTGGAACAAGGGCTTCGTCGCGACGCCAGCCAATGCGGCATACGAGAAGCTGGCGCGCGATATCGACAAGGCGATGCGCTTCATGCTTGCCTGCGGCGCGGACTTCGACGCGATGCGCGCGACCGAGTTCTTCGCGGCGCACGAGGCGTTGATCCTCGATTACGAACGGCCGCTGACGCGCGTCGATCACCGGTCCGGGCGACTCTATGACACCTCCGGGCACTTCATCTGGATCGGGGAGCGAACCCGCGATCTTGACGGTGCCCACATCGATTATGTTGCGCGCGTTCACAATCCGATCGGTGTGAAGCTGTCGACCAAGACGACGGCCGATTATGTCGAGCAGGTCATGGACCGGCTTGACCCCGAGCGCACGCCCGGCCGGCTGACCTTCATCACCCGGATGGGCGCGCGCCAGATCCGCGATGCACTGCCGCCGATCATCGAGGCGGCGACCGCAGCCGGTGCGGCGGTGACCTGGATCTGCGACCCGATGCACGGCAACACGTTCGAGTCCTCCTCGGGCTACAAGACGCGCGACTTCGCCGATATCGTCGAGGAGGTGCACGGCTTCTTCGACGTGCATCGCGCGTTGGGCACCGTCCCGGGCGGCATCCACATCGAGTTGACGGGCAATGACGTCACCGAGTGCATCGGCGGCGCCGAGAAGATCCTCGACGCCGACCTGACCAAGCGGTATGAAAGCGTGTGCGATCCCCGCCTGAACCACCGGCAGGGCCTCGAACTCGCCTTCCTCGTCGCCGAGATGCTCGGCGACGACTGACGGTCCTCGTCTGACGCCAGCCTTTCCGCCCGGCGCCGGAAGACCCTCGTTCGCACGGGAACATTGCCCAGGCGAACGAGGGGTTTGTGTTGCGCAGGGCCGCCTACAACTCGGGCACTCCGGCAAGGGCGGCGCTCAGCGCGTTCTCGGAGAGGGCTTCGTCGGTGAGGGTCCCGCCGAAGTAGCTCTGATAGGCGCCGAGTTCGAGCAGGCCATGGCCGGAGAGGCCGATCACGATGACCTTCTCCTCGCCGGACTCGGTGCAGGCGAGCGCCTCGCGGCGGGCCTGGGCGATGGCGTGCGACGACTCCGGTGCCGGGATAACGTCCTGGGACGGAACGGTGACCGGATTCGAGCGGTTGAGACCCGATAACGCTCCGCCGGTGGTTGAGCGGAAGCCCGCGTCCTTACCAGAGGGGGTGGTGCCTACCCTGAAGCTTCAGGGTTCCCGCAAAAGTCGAACCGTGGCCCACGCGGTGATGGCGAACGACAAGCCGATCATCAGTAGACCCTATGGCAGTGGGGTGCCACCCCACATCGAGAAGACGGAGAAGCCAGCCATGGCCAGCCCGAGGAGCATTAGGGCCATTCCGGGCACCCTTCGATGAAGTGGACGAAACCTGCGCGCGTCTCCCTGATGCGACCTGTTCGATCATCTGACAGCGCATCGCCCATGAGGCATACCCTTCTGGCTGCGTCGGTCTCCGCCACTCTGGCCCTGGTGTGTCTGCCTATGGCCGACGGGGCCCAGGCGGCGCCCAACATGGGGACGACCCCAGTGATATCCACATCGGCGATGCCTGCCCTTGCTGAGGCCGTTGCCGCAGCAGTGACACCGTCGACCGGATCGCCTGTGTATGTCGCTCTCCCGGCCAACTCGGTCGCCATGGTTTAGGCGTCTGCGAATGCCTCGGCAACCGGCGGCATCGCCCTGGTCGCCCCGGCCAACTATGACCCCGTGGCGTTCAAGCAAACCTTGGGGAGATGGCCCGTGGGACAAGTCCGGCTGGTCGGACCAACGGGAGCGTTTCCGGCGGCCTTCGTCAGCGGTCTGCAACCCGCTTACACCGTGGACTCGACGCGGGTCGGCGCAAGCCGTTACCAATGGTCGGATGCATCCGTGAACGCCTCGTTGCGCCGGGACGTAGTCCTAGCCAACGGTCCCGCGGGACCTCGATGGTCACCTCGCCGGGCGGCGGGGGTGGTCACGGTCTTGGCGCGAGTTCCGTTGCGGGAGTTACCGTTGTTTCGGCCCTCGGCGGCGTTTTTGTCGTAGCCGAGGTGCTCGGTCATCTCCTCCTCGATGGCGATCCAGCACATCCTTGGTCAGGACCTTCAACAGCCCGTTCGGGCCGGTCAGGTCCTCACCGCGGCCGCGGGCGGCCTTGACCAACTCCCGCACCGCAGCACGTTGAGTCTCCGAACGGGAGACCCTCTTTTTCGCTTCCTTCGGCATCGAGCTCACGCTCGGCAGTGTCTCGGTCTCCACTGACCTTTCCCGCCAACCTCGTTGGCGCGTCGGGCCAGTTACACCGTTGGTCGGACTTACATGCTGGTATGGCTGCGCGAGGGTCGTGACCCTTGATCTGACTGGTGCCCTGCTGGGTTGCCGATGGACTGATCCGTCCGGCCCT